>QNAY01000090.1 GCA_003645605.1 Thermodesulfobacteriota bacterium | reverse complement strand
TGCAAAAAGTCGGAGTCGATCTAAAGCTATAACATAAACATATTCGTAATATATAAGTTACGTATACGAAACTTATATAGCTATTGCGAGGTGGCGGCTCAAAAAGGACTTTTTTCAGTGTAAATCACTTTTGACTTGCTATGAAGCATGCCAATTTGTTCAAGTTATTTATTGTACGTTCTTAATGTCAGGAGGGTTAAAATGACCGAGCAAGCTAAAAATGGAGAAGAATTGATTCTCGACACTATACCGACCGGTTTAACTTCAAACCAATTTCAGCGATGGAAAACAAAATTAATGCGCCAGATTATTGAAGCGAACAAAGAGCTGTGGATGATCTTGTCCATGTTTTCTATCATCGGCATCATGAATTATCTGTTGACCGGCCAACAGATGTTGCTGCAGCTATACGTTGTGCCTACCATTTTTTCCGCCTATTTTTTCGGACGTCGCCATGCCGTTTTGACTGCAGTGGCCAGCATCTTATTAGTAGGTCTTGTTTTACACTTCAACTCAGATCTGTTTAAGGACATGGAACAATTCAACTCAGCGAGCGGCCAATGGTATGAAATCATGGCTTGGGCCGGTATGTTAGTGATTATTGCATATTCAATGGGTACTCTCTATGAGCGTCAGGCACTACAGATGAGTGAACTCCAGAAAACCTACCGGGGTCTTCTGGTGATTTTGCGGCATTTCATTTCCAAAGATAAGTATACTGAAAACCATTGTTACCGTGTTTCAATCTATTCAGCTAAGATCGCTACTTACCTTGGACTTGCTCCTCAACAAATTGAAACGGTTCGTGCCGCTGCCTTGCTCCATGACATTGGAAAAATCGATATCGGCAGGGAAATTCTTTACAAGGCAGCGCAATTGACCGAGGAGGAGCGTGAAACAATGAAAAAACATGTGGAAATGGGTGCTGATATTCTGAATTTAGCAGAAGCTCCCCTGGGCAAAATTATTCCTATCATTTTGGCTCACCACGACAAATATGATGGATCAGGCTATCATCCGACCAGCGGAAAAAATATCCCTATAGAGGCTAAAGTCCTTTCCGTGGCGGATGTATATGATGCACTGGTAAGCGATCGTCCTTATCGCAAGGCAATATCTCCATTTGAAGCCAAGGAAATCATCGTTAAAGGTGCGGGAAAAGATTTTGATCCCAGAGTCGTCGATGCTTTTATCAAAGCTTTCAAAAATGGAGAAATGGAAATTCCAGACCTGATGATTTAGTATTTTTTCCACTGCCCTAAGACAACATCAGGAACTCTTTCATCTTCCCGGCAAGGCTTTCGGCATCAAGGCCCTGAACGCGATACAGGTCATCCGGCTTGCCTGAAGAACCATAGTGTGTCACTCCCAGAGTGAGGAGCTGCTGGTGTGCGCCTGCCGCTACAAGTACCTGCGCCACCATAGCCCCCAAGCCTGTGTGGGCTACATGGTCTTCAACCGTTATGAGAGGCCCTTTCTTAGCCGCCTCAAGTATTGATTCTTTGTCTATGGGTTTGAGTGAAGCCATATTGAGCACACCTGTTGACAGGCCCTCTGAGTCAAGAATTGACCATGCTTCGAGAACATAGGATGTGGCTGAGCCATAGGTAAGAAAAGTGGCCTTATCCCCCTGTCTCAACCAATCTGCCTGCCCGGGCCGAAACACATAGTCCGCATCGAAAAACGGTTTTCCATCCTCTGTGGTAATAATTGACAACTTAGACCTTCCCATACCCACAAAGACATTGCCCGGATTGGTGGCCAGATAACGGACTATCCTGTCGGTTTGATTTGGATCTGCCGGCATGAATATGGAGAAGCCAAAGAGGTTGTTGAAAAGTCCTACATAGTCGATACTTTGATGGGTAGGGCCATCTTCTCCCACGTCCAGTCCTACGTGAGTGGACACAATTTTGAGGTGGGTTTCATTCAGGTCATTTAGACGGTGCTGGTTGTAAGTCTCTGCCGCAGTAAAGACCCCAAAGGTGCTGAAGAAGGTAACTAATCCCTCTCGGCTCACTGCTCCGGCGCAGGTAGCTGTATGGTGTTCCTGTATGCCTGTCTCTATGAAGGCGGTGGGGGAAACATTGTGAAACCCCTGCATTTTTACTGATCCTTCAAGATCACAGCTAAATCCTACAATTTTTGGGGCAAAATCCTGAATATTGTTCCTTTGAGCCAAGTCCTTTAATGCTGCGCCGTATGCAGAGCGGCAGTCTGTTTTGGTCTCAACGCCGTAAACAATGGGTTCTCCGGAGTCAATAGATGGGAAGTCCGCCTCTGGTATTTTGCCGGGTCCCTTTATTTTGTGTTCAGCCCTGTTTTTTGACCACAGCTCAAGCAGGTCCTGATCTTGTCCCAGTTCTCTCAAAGCCGCCTCGGCATCATCTTTTGGCAGCGGAGATCCATGATATTTTGCCTTATCTTCCATAAAAGAGATGCCTTTTCCCATGACGGTACGCATGACCATAACCGTGGGGCGGTTGGGCGCGAGGCCGTCATGTACCCATGCCCTTTTCAGTGCCTGGAATATAGTCTGGAAATCATGGCCGTCCGGTACATATAATACATTCCAGCCTGCGGCAGCGTATTCATCCCTTACATGGACCGGCATGACATCTTCAGTGGAACCTCCAATCTGGAGGTGGTTTCTGTCAACTACACCGATCAGGTTTCCTTGCCCGAATTTTGTTGCAAAACGTCTGGCTTCAGCTATCTGTCCCTTCTGCTGTTCTCCGTCGCCCATGAGGACGATTGTTTTGCCCGGCCGACCAAGGAGATTTTGGGCAAGACATATGCCTGTACCTACTGAAAGTCCCTGGCCGAGATTTCCGGTATTCCATTCAATTCCCGGCATAGTTTGTTCTACGTGGCCGGAACAGGGTGAACCGGCACGACGAAACTCGGTAAGGAAATCTTTCTCTGAGAAATAGCCAAATTCAGCGAGTACGCCGTATACGCACGGAGAGACATGCCCGATGCTCACGACTACGCGGTCACGATCCGGCCAGAGGGGTTCTGCCGGACGATGTTTGATTATGCTGTAAAGGACAAGCAGGGTGTGCAGGGAAGAAAGAGAGCCACCCGGATGACCGCTTTTTGCAAGGGTAGTGGAAAGAATAATGCGCGTGGCACATCTGTTCCACATGGTCTGTAGCTCAGAGACCTGTTCCTGTGTAAGTTCGTTTTGTTTTTCTATATCTATGTGAAACATAGGCCAATTTAGGGTTCAAGGTTCAGGATTTATTTTTTATCTTTTTTGTCCTTGGATTTTATCTTGTTATCGTAGGCTTTTATGACCTCGTCAGTGATATCTACTTCAGAGGCATTAAAATATATACCGGGCATATTTTTTTCCAAAATGAGTGTGTATCCACCTTTCTCACCAATACGGGTCACAACCTTTTCAAGTTCCTTGAGTACCGGCTCCATACTTTTGGATTCCGCCTGGCGCATTTCAAACTGGGCATCGTCGCTTTGATCTTTAAAATCCCGAATGGCTTTCTTGTATTCGCGTTCTTTTTCTGCCTTGGCATCCTCATTCATCAAAGGGACTTTTTCCCCAAGGTCTTCTTTAAATGCCTTCAACTTATCTTGTTTAGCCCTGAGTTTTTTCTGTAGGTTTTCAAATTTTTTATTGAGTTTTTTCATGGCCTTTTGGCCGGCTACGGATTTTCGTACCACTTTTTGCATATTAATAACAGCTATCTTTACCTGTGCAGTTTCTTCAGCAGTTACATTGCAACACAGGACCGTGGTCCACAGAAAAATCAGCAGCACAGGTATTAAGCTTAGGCGACCTTTCATAAGGCAATCACTACCTCCTGAGCCTTTTTATAACTCCTGTCATATGGCTCTGTCTGCAAAATAATGACCACAGCGTCACAATGCAACGCGTGGCCATAGTTTACTTGGATGATCAAAACCTTTCAGATTACTTTATGGCAACAAAGTCATCTCTACGATTTTTTGCCCATGCGTCCTCGTTTTGCTCCGAATCCAGAGGCCGTTCCTCACCAAAGCTCACAGTTCCTATACGATCAGGGTTTACCCCCAGATTGACAAGATATGCCTGAGCGCCTTTTGCCCTTCTTTCCCCAAGGGCCAGGTTATACTCATTAGTGCCGCGCTCATCACAATTACCCTGGATTTCGATCATGACCTCCGGATGATCAAGGAGGAACAGAGCATTCTCTTCCATTACGGATTTCATGTCGTCACGGATGCTGAAACGGTCAAAATCAAAATATACGGGATGCATGGGGGCGCTGGTTCTGCCCTCAGAGATAGTTTCTCCAAAGCCGGCAGCAATGCCCATAGCTTCGCCTGGAATTTCCGTCTCACCTATACCAACTTCAGCTATACCGGGCATTCCTTCAGGCCCTATGTCCGATTCCCCGATTTGCTCAGTGGCAAGTATTTCTTCTCCACCTCTTACTGGTTTTTTGCCACATCCGGCAAAAAGTGCCAGACTTAATATCGAGATCAGTACCAGCAAACAAATTTTTACTCCCATATTTCCCCAATACATAAACGCCTCCCACAAAATGATTTTTGTCGCATCATGCCACTACAATTGAATTACACTTAAAATCCACAGATTATGCTCTACTTTAGCAGAGGAGAAACAAAATTCAACCTGTTTTATTGGCATCCTTCATTTTGTAGGGGCGAACCTGTGTGTTCGCCCGTTGTTTGGGCAGACACGCAGGTCTGCCCCTACTTAGGTTCAAGGAAGATAGGCCAATTTAGTGTCACTGATATATGATTTAATACCGTTTACGATTCCCTCGGCCACGCGGTCCAGGTAGCGGTCACTTTTGAGGCGCTTCTCCTCTTTCCTGTTACTGATAAACGATACTTCAACAAGAACAGAAGGCATCCTTGCACCTATCAGGACAAAGAATGGGGCCTGCTTGACTCCTTTGCTTTTTACATTGCCATATTTTTTTCTGAGGTTTTTTACAACTTCCTTCTGCACATAACCTGCCAGGCGGGAGGACTCATCGACCTTGGTGTTTTTCATTATGTCGTTAAGAATGTTCTTGAGATCTCCTATGCTTTTAGTGGATGTAGCATTTTCTCTGGCTGCCACCCTCATGGCTTCTTTATCCAAGGCAAAATTTAAAAAGTAGGTCTCAACTCCACTAGCTCTCCTGCTGGGAGCTGCATTCGCGTGAATAGACACAAAGAGATCGGCCTTTTTGGCGTTTGCAATGGCAGTCCTTTGTGTAAGTGGCAGGAACCGATCTTTCTTTCTGGTCATGATAACCTGGCAGCCCAGGTCTTTTTTAAGCCGTGAAGCTACTTTTTCCGAAATTTTGAGCACAACGTCTTTTTCCCTCAGGCCGGTAGGCCCGATAGCCCCAGGGTCCTTTCCGCCATGGCCGGCATCTATCACCACTCGTTTTACGCAGAGGCCCAACTGTTGCGGGAGAGAAAGGTCATCACCTTTTAATCGGCCCCTGGTCTTTTTATATATTTTTGAGAAATAATTCTCTCCAAAGGCGTCCACCACCACCCTGAAGGGGTCCTCGAGGTAAAACATTTTGGTCTTATGGGTCTTCCTGAGATCAAGTACTACCCGGACTGTATTACGGTTGAACTGAGCTACTCGTACTCCTTTGAGCAGCCCGTCCTGTATAGAAATATTATTTTTTAGGTTTTCCCCTATACGGGCCGGCTTGAGGTCTAAATAAACACGTTCCGGAAGATGCTTGGCCTTATTAGAAGGAAGATATCCTTTCTTAAAGGAAACAGGGCCTGCCATGTCAATTACTACCCTGGTGTAGTCTGAAGCGGACCAGTGCCTCACCTCCTGCACAACGGCAGATTTTGCCCCTGGAGCAATCCTCGGGCTGGAGAAGCCGACAGGTCCTTTTTCTTTCTCATAATGTGTTGTCTGCTTTAAAGATTTTGTTTTCTGTCGTTGCTTAGGACCTAAGGTCTTCAGCTTGTTTCCGGCAATCCGGCCCTTGTCTCTTTTAGGGTATTCCTTAACTA
>QNAY01000089.1 GCA_003645605.1 Thermodesulfobacteriota bacterium | reverse complement strand
TACCCCCAGATACATCACTTTATTGTTCCAATTTGTGAGCAGATGCACATAATATGTCACAGTCATGGGCATTTAAGATTTCTCCCTTCGGTCGAAATGACAATATGGGCGTGAACGCTTACCATATTGTTAATGGACCAAAAGGGTATTTGCAATAATTGAGAAATTGAAAGTGTCTTGTTAGATTTTATCAGGCAAGCCGGTAATAAGGAGCGTACAATAAATAACTTGAACAAATTAATGTCTTTTTTGCCGTCTTCTTCATTGCTCGTCGATCACATAACCCGTTATGCTCGTTCCTCGCGCCTTGAATACAACACAAAATCCTATTAATTTTTGTTCAACTTATTTATCTCCCGTTCCTAAGTGTACTTGAATTCTTGTTCAGAGGAGTAAATTCTCTACAGTTTCCTTCAGTTCCTGTATTTCAAAGGGCTTGGAAAGAATATGGTCAGCCTTTTTTTCATGAGCGAGTTCTTCAGCATGATATCCGTAACCCGTAATGGCAATTACAGGTATGTTCGGATGTTTTTGTTTAAGAACGGAGATGATGCCTATGCCGCTGACGTATGGCATAGTTATGTCAGTTATCACGAGGTCGTAGTCTCTGCCCTTAATTTCCTTTAGGCCCTGCAGCCCGTCACTTGCTGTAACGACCTTATAGCCGAAATAAACCAGGTAATCCTCCAGCATACTACGGACTTCCTGATCATCTTCGATAACTAGTATGCGTTTTTGATCTTGCTCCATTTTTCTACACAATCAGAAAATTCTAATTCCTCAATTCCTCAATTTATTATCTATATATATATGGATTTGATGTCAACCTTTATGCCTCTACATTGCCCAATCTTTAACACTGATTTATCATGTTATTATGAAACAAAATATTTCTAACATAGTCCAAGCACGTAAAACTACACGTGTCATTCATGTTGGGGATGTAGCCATTGGAGGCGAACACCCCATTGCAGTCCAATCTATGACCAACACAGATACAAGAGATATCCCAGGCACGGTTGCACAAATTCACCGCTTGCAGGAGGTCGGATGTGAAATTATAAGGGTGGCAGTGCCTGATACTGTTGCCGCTCAGGCGATTTCAGAAATTAAAAAATCAATTTCCATACCCATTATTGCAGATATACACTTTGACTGGCGTCTGGCTGTGGCCTCGGTCGAAGCTGGCGCCGACTGCATAAGGATAAATCCCGGCAACATCGGTGGTCGGAAAAAGCTGGCACGAGTAGTAGAAAAGGTCAAAGAATACGGAATATCCATAAGGGTGGGGGTCAATGCAGGCTCCCTTGAAAAGGATATCAGAAAAAAGTTTGGGGGTCCCATACCTGAAGCCTTAGTGGAAAGCGCCCTCAGAAATATCGGTCTTGTGGTTGATATGGGCTGCGAGTCCATCAAGATCTCCATAAAATCTTCAGACGTCCTTAATACAGTGGATGCTTACCGTCAGTTGTCCGAGGAGACGGACTTTCCTCTGCATCTTGGTGTAACTGAAGCAGGAGGGCTTATCCCCGGAACAGTCAAGAGCAGTGTCGCCCTTGCGGTCCTTTTCATGGATGGTATAGGTGATACTATGAGGGTTTCGTTGACCAGAGATCCGGTAGAAGAAATCCAGGTTGCATACGAGATCCTGCGAGCAGTGAACATAAGGCAGCGGGGTCCGGAAATAATTTCATGTCCCACATGTGGTCGATGCGAGATAGACCTCTTCTCTCTGGCTTCTGAGGTAGAACGTAGGTCGCAACGGATTCCTTATCCATTAAAGCTGGCTGTAATGGGATGCATAGTAAACGGCCCTGGAGAGGCCAGAGAAGCGGATATTGGCCTTGCCGGCGGAAAGGGAGTCGGTCTTATCTTCAAAGGAGATCGCCTTTTAAAAAAGGTGCCTGAGCACGAACTCCTGGAAACGTTTTGGGCAGAGGTAGAACGGTTGGTTGAAATCGAAAAACAAAAGGTTGAAGGCAGAGGATAATGAGATATTCTAGGTTGTTTTTACCTACCTTAAAAGAGGTTCCTGCAGAGGCAGAGGTTGTATCCCACAAATTGTTGTTAAGGGCCGGTATGATCAGAAAGCTGGCTTCCGGTCTCTATTCATATCTGCCCCTTGGCCTGAGATCCCTTCGAAAGGTGGAAAAGATAATCAGGGAAGAGATGGACCGTGCCGGTGCACAGGAAGTGCTTCTGCCCATAGTTCAACCATCAGAGCTTTGGCAGGAAAGCGGCAGATGGGAGCGTTACGGAAAGGAACTCCTGCGTTTTGAGGACAGGCACGGCAGGGCCGGTTGCCTCGGTCCTACACATGAAGAGGTAATCACAGACATTGTGCGAAAGGAGATCAGATCCTATCGTGATCTTCCGCTGAATCTGTACCAGATCCAGACAAAATTTCGAGATGAAATCCGGCCTCGCTTCGGCCTCATGCGGAGCAGAGAATTCCTGATGAAAGACGCCTATAGTTTTGATGTGGATGATGATGCCCTTGAGAAGACCTATCAGGTTATGCACAAGGCCTATTGCCGAATATTCGAGCGCTGCGGCCTTGATTTCAGACCTGTTGAGGCAGATACAGGCAGCATCGGAGGACATGCCTCCCATGAATTCATGGTCATGGCAGATACTGGAGAAGATCAGATAGCCTGTTGCACATCCTGTGATTATGCAGCCAATGTTGAACTTGCTCCAATCGTTCAATCACTAAATCACCAAATCACCAAATCACCAAATCATCAGATCACCAAGATTAATACCCCGGGAAAACGGTCAGTAGAGGAAGTGACTAAGTTCCTAAAGGTATCCGCCGATCGTCTGGTAAAAACCCTCATAGTGATTGCTGATGACAGACCTGTTGCGGCCCTCATAAGGGGCGACCATGAGCTGAACGACGTGAAACTTATGCGCCTTTTGGGAGTAGAAGATCTTAATTTTGCCGACGAAGCCACGGTCCGAAGGGTTATCGGAGCGCCTGTCGGGTTTGCCGGGCCGGTGGACCTTCCCAAGGACTTAAAGGTCGTGGCGGATCAAGACGTTTCCACACTCAAGGATTTCGTAACAGGCGCGAATGAATCTGATGCCCACTTTACCGGAGTAAACTGG
This sequence comes from Thermodesulfobacteriota bacterium, assembly GCA_003645605.1. Classification (GTDB taxonomy): domain Bacteria; phylum Desulfobacterota; class Dissulfuribacteria; order Dissulfuribacterales; family UBA3076; genus UBA3076. The sequence continues at coordinate 2,931 of QNAY01000089.1, read as the reverse complement.
GGCAGAGACGTTTCCGTGCCGGAATTCGCCGACATCAGGGTCATTACTGAAGGAGATCCCTGCCCCAAGTGTAAAGGGAAAATAGAACTTAAACGCGGTATAGAGGTCGGGCACATTTTTAAACTCGGAACCAAATACAGTGAGGCACTGGGTGCTACATTCCTGGATACTGATGGAAAGAAACAGCTCGCCGTCATGGGATGCTATGGTATCGGCGTAGGACGAACAGTAGCAGCGGCCATAGAGCAAAATTACGATGAAAACGGTATTATTTTTCCAATACCAATCGCTCCATTTGAAATAATAATTTCCCTGCTTAACATCAAAGACACTATGATGTCAGAGACTGCTGAAGATCTCTACAATGGACTGATGGCACAGGGTGTGGATGTCCTGCTCGATGACCGCAAGGAGCGTCCGGGTGTAAAATTCAAAGATGCGGACTTGCTGGGGATTCCGTTAAGAATTGTTGTGGGCAAGCGACTTAAAGAAAAAGATGAGGTGGAAATCAAAAATCGCGCCACAGGCGAGACCATCTCAGTAAAAAAGAACGAAGCTATTAAAAAGGCTGTTGCAATACTACGGTGATCCGTCTCAACGACATACTTGACGGGATACATTCCTACCTCCCGGATACAGACACCAGTCTGGTAGAAAAGGCCTATATATACTCCGCCAAGGTCCATGCGGGGCAGACAAGGCTTTCCGGCGAACCCTATCTCTCGCATCCTCTGGCAACGGCCCATATTCTGACACACTTGCATCTGGACTTGGCCAGTATAGCTGCAGGTCTCCTGCATGACACGGTAGAGGATACCCTCGCTTCCGTGGAGGAATTGGAGGAGATGTTCGGCAAAGACGTGGCTCAGATCGTGGATGGGGTCACAAAGCTCAGCAAAATCCGGTTCGAGAGCCAGATTCAAAAGCAGGCGGAAAACACCCGCAAGATGATCCTTGCCATGTCAAAGGATATCCGGGTCCTGCTGGTGAAACTTGCAGACAGGCTTCATAACATGCGTACCCTTGAATATCAAAAGGATAACAAAAGGGTCAAAATCGCCAGAGAGACCATGGATATCTATGCCCCTCTGGCAGGTCGCCTTGGGATCGGCTGGATCAAAAGCGAGCTTGAGGATCTGGCCTTTCTATATATCTACCCTGAAGAATACCAAAGACTTTGCAAAGAAGTGGAAGATCGCCTGGGTAAGAGAAAGGCTTACGTGGATGGAGTAAGGGACCTCATAGCAAAAAAGATGATTGATTTCGGTCTTTTATGCAAAGTCATTGGAAGACCCAAGCACCTTTACAGTATCTTCAGGAAGATGCGTACAAGAAAAGTACCCCTTGGAGAGGTCTATGATCTGATCGCTTTCAGGATCATTATGAAAAGTACCAAGGAGTGCTATGAGGCCCTGGGGATTGTTCACTCGCTCTGGAAACCGATTCCCGGACGTTTCAAGGACTACATCAGTCTTCCAAAGGCCAACATGTATCAGTCCCTCCACACAACTGTTATCGGTCCCCACGGAGAGAGAATGGAAATCCAGATCCGCACCGGGGAAATGGACGTGGTGGCGAATCAAGGAATTGCCGCACACTGGCTGTATAAAGAGGGAACGATACTCAGCAAGGAAAAGGCACACCAGTTCGACTGGCTTTTTGAACTCACGGAATGGCAAAAGGAACTGGATGATCCAAGGGAATTTATTGAGTCAGTGAAGATGGATCTCTTCCCCAACGAAGTATACGTGTTTACTCCACAAGGAGAGGTCAGGGAGTTCCCCCGGGGAGCCACCCCGATAGACTTTGCTTATGCGATCCATACCGAGGTAGGTAACCATTGTGCAGGGGCCAAGGTAAACGGCCGAATAGTACCTTTGAAATATCAATTCCATAATGGGGAAACAGTAGAGATAATTACATCCAATAAGCACTTTCCAAATAGGGATTGGCTTAAACTCGCCAAGACCAGCCGGGCACTGGCCAGGATTCGTCAATGGATTAAGACTGAAGAGAGGGAAAAGAGCCTTGCATTGGGAAAGGACCTTTGTGCCAGGGAATTCAAGAGGCACCGGCTGGACTTCAACGATTTCCTAAAAACCAAAGGTCCTGAAGTAGCCAAGGCACTGTCTTTCAAGACCTCTGAGGATATGATTATCGCAGCCGGATACGGCAAAGTCGCCCCTTCCCAGATAATCAGAAAGCTGCGGGCAGGTGAGCCTGAAGAACAGGAACCGGAAGAGAAGGAATCAAGGGTAAAGAATTTTACCGAAAAGGCAGAACAGCACGGCATCTTAATTCATGGTCTTGATGATATCTTGATCCATCTGGGCAAGTGCTGCACACCGATACCGGGAGACGAAGTTGTAGGATATATAACAAGGGGAAGAGGAGTTACGATTCACAGAGAAGATTGCTCCAATATCCGTAACTTAGATCCGGACAGGCGTATAGAGGTTACATGGGCCGATGTTGATAAAGCTACTTACCCTGCCAAGGTCAGAGTCAGCACAGCCGACCAAAAGGGCATGTTGGCGGCAGTCAGTAATGAAATAAGTGCCGGAGGAGCAAATATTCTGGAGGCAAAGGTCCGCACGACTCTGGATTGTGCTGCCATTCTCGACTTTGTCGTGGATGTGAAAGACCGGACGCAACTGAGAAAAATCCTCTCCAGCATAAGGAGGCTTGAGGGTGTAAACCTGGTAGAGCGCATTTCACCTGGGTAAATCACCTCAATTTAAGAGGAGGGATTGAGGGATTGAGGGATTGAATGTGTCTTGATTTTAATCCCTAAATTTGATCTAATTAGTGCCTGAACGAAAACTAACCAAAGCTGTCATTTCGAGCAAAGCGAGAAATCTTATCATACTGAAAATACAGGTATTAAAGATTTTTCCCTACGGTCGAAATGACAAAAAGAGAGGTTTTTGT
>QNAY01000088.1 GCA_003645605.1 Thermodesulfobacteriota bacterium | reverse complement strand
TCCCCCCTGAAAGCTTTGATGTAATTGTCAGCCAGGCAGTAGGACCTCTGGATGAGCTTGCCCGCATGGCCCGGCCTTTACTGTCACCAAACGGTCTGGTAATAGCCATGAAGGGACCAAAGGCAGATGAAGAACTGGAAGGAAAAATGGGCTATCTGCAAAGGCATGGATGGAAGGCCGGTATCATAAAAACTAAAACACCTGTTAGTAGTTTTCAACGTAGTCTTGTTATATTAGTGCCTGAACGAAAACCCCCCTTTTTGTCATTTCGACCGTAGGGAGAAATCTTTAATGCCTGTATTTTCAGTACGATAAGATTTCTCGTTTTGCTCGAAATGACAGTTTTGGTTAGTTTTCGTTCAGACACTATATTACGAAGATACTGATCCATTTACAAAATGGCAGAACTACATCAGTGGCAGCGGGATATCCTGATTTTGGTCCTTCTTGGCTGGAGCAATTTTTTGCCTATACTAGGGAGGGTCGTCTTCAAGGAACGCCTTTCCACTCCTTTGGACCTGGGGTACAAGTGGATAGATAATTATTATCTATTGGGTCCGCACAAGACCTGGAGAGGAATAATTATTTCAATCGTTGGGACCGGCTTGGCTGGTCACTTTACGCCATTAGGCTTTATTCTCGGGCTTAAGCTCGCCACATATTCCATGTCCGGCGATTTGATCTCAAGCTTTGCAAAACGACGCATGGGCTTGAAAAGTGGTAACAAGGCCCTTTTGCTGGATCAAGGCCTTGAGTCGTTTCTCCCCTTATGGGTACTCAAGGACAGCCTTTTTATTTGCTGGAGTGAGATAATTCTGATAATCTTCTGTTTTACATTACTGGAGATCGTCCTCTCCCCACTTTTTTACATACTTCATATCAGGAGAAGTCCTCACTGAATTCATGGTAAGCGTTCACAGGGCACCGCATCTGCTTTGTTGTCGGGCACTTGAAGTACAGGGAGTACGTCTGCGTACCCGTACGCCTTGCATCTGCGGCACCCTGTAAACGCTTACAGTTCAGTGGATTTCGGTAAAACGGGCGTTGTAATCCCGTGAACGGTTACAATTTATGACTTTCTTAAAAACAGACCTCCACATTCATACTGCTGAAGACCCTGAAGATCTTATCCTGTACAGCGCAAAGGATCTCATAGACACGGCCCACAGGCTGGGATACTCAGTACTGGCCATAACCAACCACAACTGTGCTACCTATAACGAATATCTCAGAGACTATGCCAGGGAAAGAGGAATAGTGCTGATACCGGGTATGGAGGCAACAATTCAAGGCCGTCATGTACTCCTCCATAACCTGGATTTTAAACAGGTGAAACGCGACAAAATCGCTAACCTGGAGTACCTGAAGCGATCCGACAATCTGATAGTTGCTCCTCACCCATACTTTCCCAGTCCTGTAGCACTCAGGGGCATGCTGAGACGACACGTCAATCTTTTTGACGCAGTGGAGCATTGCCACTGTTATACTAAACGACTGGACTTTAACCGCCCTGCAATAAAATTTGCAAAAGAACACAATCTTCCCATGATTGGTACTTCTGACGCCCACCAAAGATGCCAGTTCCACACAACTTACTCGCTCATAGAAGCAGAACCTGATCCGGAATCAATTATCCAGGCCGTCAAGTCCGGCAAGGTTCGGATAGTCACTCGCCCCCTTCCCTTGTTCCTCCTGCTGAAGATCAATTTAAAGATGCTTTGGAGAAACAAGATTCTGAACAAGTTTTAGCCGCTATTTATTGAAAGCATCATGTCCATATGATACTAAACGGATACAGATTATGAAAATTTACACTCTTATCCAAAAAATAGTATTACTCATACTGAGCCTTATGCTGATGCTTCCGGAAACAGGTCTGACGGCCTCAGAAGAAAAAACACCTTCTGAATTCGAGACAAGTCCGTTACCAGGAGCTGAGCCTTGGTGCATAGAGGCCCTTCATCTGACTTATTTCCACTCTTCAGATGTGATTCTGGGTGAAGGTGCGGTTCAAGTTTGGAGGGGTGATCTCAAGGTCTGTGCTGACCGGATCATGTATGACAGGCGTAATGCCAAGGTATGGGCAAACGGCAATGTGGTCATATACCTCGACATGGATGTGCTGAAAGGAACTGAAGGAGAACTGGATCTCAACACATCTACAGGCACAGTAGAGAATGCCGCTCTTTTTTTGCAGAGAAACAATATACACCTTCTGGCCAAACAGATTTGGAAGACAGGTCCTGAAGAATATAAGGCAAAACATGCCACCATCAGCACGTGTCCCCTTCCCAAGCAGGCGTGGAATTTTAAGTGTCGGGATCTTAAACTCACGATTGGAGGCATGGCCTTTGCCAAAAACAGTTTTTTCAACATAAGGGACATTCCTGTACTTTACAGCCCATGGGTTGTGTTACCCATAAACAAATACAGAAAAACAGGGTTGTTGTTACCCTACTTCTCTACATCCAAAAGGAATGGGGCAGAGCTCAACGTCCCCTTTTTCTGGGCCATTAACGACAGCATGGACGCCACTTTTTATCAGCATTCCATGGGTAAAAGGGGCTGGATGGAAGGAATAGAGTTCCGCCATGTATTTTCCCCGGAAGACAAAGGCATCCTCCGATACAACTTCCTGGTAGACACATTGGAAGACGACGACTTCAACAATGATGAGGACACAAGAGGTAATGAAAAACGTTGGTGGTTGAGGGCAAAGGTGGACCAGCAACTCCCCTGGGATTTTGAGGCAAAGGTGGACGTGGACCTGCTCAGTGACAGGGATTACCTGTTGGAATTTGATCAGGGTCCAATGGGTTATGATAAAACAGACAATATCTTCCGAAAGACCTTTGGCCGTTCCCTGTCCGATGAAACGGATCTGATCCGTCCTTCAACTCTCCAGATTACCAAGTTGGCCCAGGACATGTTTTTTGGAGGTGAATGCCGGTATAACGATAACATGGCAGTAGGGAAACAGGATTCCACTGTACAGACATACCCCAGGTTGGTGCTTCACGGATTCAGAAAGCCCCTCTTTAATTCCCCTTTTTATTATGACTGGGCTACCTCGTATGTATATTACTGGAGGGAGGAAGGCATCAGGGAACAACGACTGCATATGGAACCAAGTGTATCCTTACCGTTGAATCTATATAACCTGGCTGATTTGATTTTAAGTGGGAACGTTGAAGAGACCATGTATGAGGTCAGCGGCCATGATCCGAGACAGCACCCTGATAGCCATTCCAACAGGCTGCTCTATACTCTCAACGCCGATCTGAGTACGACTTTCGGACGGACCTACCACCTCCCGGGCGAAAAGACTATGAGACACAGCATACGGCCCGGGCTGACTTACCAGTATCGCCCTTCTGAGAACCAGGACGACCTGCCTGATGACATAGACGCCCTGGATCGGCTTGATCCTACGAATCGAATTACACTATCCCTGCTCTCGTTCCTTAGCAGCAAAACCCCCCTTGGTAATAACAGATTTGCCTACACAGACGTTGTAAGGTTCTCCTTGGAGCAGAGTTACGACACCGAGGAAAATAGCAGAGATCTGCCCGGTGAAGAGGACCCCGGACATTTTTCAGACATTTACGCCGAGTTGGATTTCAAACCCTTTCCCAACCTTTTTATGCGTTATGATACTAAATACAATGTCTATGGAAAGGGTTTTACTGAGTACAACTTCCTGGGACGCTTATCAAATTCCGCAGGCGACACGTTAGACCTTGAATATAGATACAACTGCCTTGCTCACATAAATGAAGCCAACTTGAAAATACATACCGCATTTTCACCTTCCTGGTATGGAATGTGCGAGTTAAAAAGGAATGTCGCCGAAAACTCAGAGCTTGAATCCATCTTTGGTCTCCGGTATCAATCGACATGTTGGGCGCTTGATGGCAGGTTTAAAAAGGATACGGACGAAACCAGCTTTACATTCCACCTTGAGCTTTTGGGTATTGGGGGATGGGGTTCTAAGAATTAAGAGTTGATTCCGCTGAAAAAACCCAATCTGCGGCGTTGCTTCAATTTTCCAGTCACTGCGACGTACGATCAGTACGTCTCATGCCTGGAAAATTTCGCGCCTTGCATCTCGGGCTTTTTGAGCGGAATCATATTTCCGGGTTTTTGCAGTGTAATCAGAGTTAAGAGTTATTGGCTGAGCCAGGTGCGCTTTCGGTGATGGTGAAACCCATGATCATGCTTGACAGCCCCCGATGAGACTGCTATGAAAAAGCCATCGATTTGCCTTGGATTAAACAAGAATATTTGGGAAGATGAATAAAGTGTAAACTACTTTTTGCTTGTTATGAAGGATGTCAAATTATATAGATATACAGTCAAGTTTTAGAAGATAAGGCTTTGGGGAGGAATGGATTAATGTTTGGAAAAGCGATCAAAAGACTTTACAAGGTTTTGTGCCAGGAGGAATGGGACGCCAATATCTGCGGGATTATTGTTGCCATTTTGAGCATCATGTCCCTGGCCTGGGCCCGTCCCTGGGGTGCGGTCGGCGCTGTGAGAAACTGGGCTGAATGGATACTCTATAGCGTAGGTATGTGGGGAGAGCAGCCGGCAAGTATTCTCGTCCACAGCGGTTCTGTTATCGGTTTGGGGTTTGTGGCAGGCGCCTTTATTTCTGCGTGTCTGGGCGGGGACTTTGCCTTCAGGATTCCCCCGAGGCTGGAGCTGGCAAAGGCGGTGTTCGCAGGGATATTCATGGGTGTCGGTTCTGCCTTGGCCGGTGGATGTAACATAGGTGGCTTTTATAATTCGGTCGGGAATCTGTGTGCCAGCGGGTTTGCCATGATGATAGGGATTATCGTCGGAGCCGTAATCGGCATAAAGTACCTTTACTGGGAGATGGAATATATCACTTGGGGTTCGGGAGGGGCAAAGACCTTTCAGGTCCCTGTCGCCATCCAGATCATACTGGGTATTGCGACGCTTGGAGTCCTTGTCTGGGGGACCAATGCTTACGCAACCAGCGACGATGACTCTCTGATACGGCTTGCCGGACTTTTGATTATCCCGGCAGGGCTGGGATACACAATGCAGCGCGGGCGCTGGTGCATGATTCAAGGATTCAGGGAACCCCATATGACAGGTGACACCAAAATGGCCAAATCTGTAGCCTTAAGCGTAGTCATCCTGGCAGCCGGTGTTGCAGTCATCAAATTTACCGGGATCCAGGCGATCGAACACTATGTCCGGGGCTTCTTCGGCTGGGGCGGCGTTGTAGGCGGTGTCATTTTCGGCTTTGGTGCCTTGCTTGCCGGAGGCTGCGGAACCGGGACACTCTGGCGCGTTGGTGAAGGACAGATCAAGTTATGGGTTGTAGCTCCCATCTTCGGCATTTCCAATGCCATTATGAGCAGATGGTTTAAGGCAAACGACTGGGAAGGAATGGAAGAATACATAGATGAAGGCATAACCAATGACGGTATCTTCGGCACCTTTGTATATATGCCGGAAACCTGGCTTGGTTACGGAGGCACTCTGGCCCTTATCTTTTTTGTAATGGCCCTCTGGTATATCATTGTAACCTGGAATGAGGAGTCGGAGAAACTGATCGTACCGATGTAATCGGATTAGAGATTTCGCCTTCTTGTTTATTAAGGAAATTTAGCAGGAAAGTCCGGCGAGTTTACGGCCCACCGGGCTTTTCTGTTAAATGTTGAATTTTGAATTAAGGTATATGTCTTTTAAATCTTCTTCCACAATTCAGCATTCAAAATTCAACATTCAAAATTGTGTCTCAAGAGTACCAGAATGTCTCCACCTGGTTTTTCCTGCAAAAGACGCACCTTTCCCAACCTGGCAAGCTCCAGAATTGCCAGAAACGTAACGACAATCATTCCCCGATCTTCTGAAAAAAATAATTCGAAGAAACGAATATTTCCTATCTGGTTAAGTTCTTCGGCAATAGATTCCATTCGTTCAGAAAGACTGGCCTTGGCCCTGGTGATTTCAAGGACCCTGGGAAGAGAATTGTTTCCCAGCACTTTTTTGAAAGCAGAGATGAGGTCTGTGAGGTTT
>QNAY01000087.1 GCA_003645605.1 Thermodesulfobacteriota bacterium | reverse complement strand
ATCAATTGGTGAACCGGATGAACCCAAACTGGAAAGACCTGAGTTCTGGATGGTAAAGATTTCTCCCTTTGGTCGAAATGACATGGCAGCGCGAATCATGACACATTAGCGTGAACGGTTACATAAATTGATAGCCCATGAGCGCCCACAAGCATCATAATATACATTCACTCGTGCCCCGCCTCTTTAAGGACCAGAAATTAATCTTTCTTTTTAGCACATTTATGGGTGCTGCCGCCACTGGAATTTTCTTTAGCAGCCTTAACAACTTCCTGGTGGATGTCTATGACATGAGCGCCGACCAGAGGGGGGTGCTGGAGACTATCAGAGAGATGCCGGGAATGTTGCTTATTGTACTCCTGGCTCCTTTCAGTGCAGTCAGAGAAGGAAGTATCCTGTTTGGAGCCACACTTGTTATTGCCTTGGGCATTGTGGGCGCTGCCAGCCTCTCGCCTGATGTCTTGATGGTAACAGTCTGGCTGTTTGTCTGGTCAGTCGGGGCACATATGGTAATGACCATCAGGGAAAGCTTTTGTGTAGCCCTCAGTGAACCCGGAACCAGGGGCCGTCTTTTCGGAATAGTCAGGAGCCTCAGGAGCCTTGGGACCATAGTGGGAGCCGCTTGTATCTGGGTGGGGATGGGCACATTAGGACTCGGATACGAAAAGCTCTATTGGACTGCGGCAGTACTCACATTGCTTTCGGCCTTAATTGTACTTCTCATCAAGGAAAAGAGACATACCGGTGCAAAACGCAAACGCTTTGTACTCAAGAAAAAATATTCTCTTTTTTATTTACTTGCCGTCCTGTTCGGTGTGCGAAAACAGATCTTCATCGTATTCGGACCATGGGTACTTATCAGGATCTTTGATCAGGATGCACCGGCCATGGCAAGGCTTATTCTGGCATCTTCTGTTGTAGGCCTATTTCTAAAGCCCTATCTTGGAAAACTTATTGACACATTGGGGGAAAGGACTGTGCTTATAGGCGATTCCCTTATGCTTCTGATGATCTGCGCCTGCTACGGTCTGGCGGAAACAACGCTTCCCCAGCCTCTTATCCTGCCGTGCCTGTTCACATGCTTTATCCTGGATGACAGCCTGTTTTCCTTACGTTCAGCCCATGTGACCTACCTTTCAAAGATCGTTGAATCGCCGGATGAGCTGACAGCCTCCATATCCACAAGCTATTCAATTGAGCATGTAGTATCCATGATAGCCCCGATAATAGCAGGACTTATCTGGGTACGCTTCGGTTATCCCTGGGTCTTTTTTATGTCTGCTGTGGTAGCCGGCCTTATGTTTCTTGCATCATCAAAACTGCCTCGAAAAGCCGGCCGGTAACGTTCTCCCTTTCAACCACCAAGCTCTCTGGATCGCTCTGTTGCGGCCCTGACTGCATCCAGTAATATCCCGCGCAGCGCGGCCCTTTCCAGGATATGCAGACCCGCAGCAGTGGTTCCCCCTGGGCTGGTCACCATCGCAGTCAATTCTGCCGGGTGTTTTCCGGTGTTCCGACACATAAGGGCCGCCCCAAGTACAGTCTGAACCACCAACTCCTGGGCAACAGTTCTTGGCAATCCTTCCCGCACTCCTGCATCAATCAATCCCTCAATAAATGTAAAGACATATGCCGGTCCGCTACCACTGAGCCCTGTAACCGCATCCATTAAGGCCTCCGGTACAACAACCGCTTTGCCCACTGCCTCCAATATCTGCCGCACTATATCCAGGTCGCCCCGGCCGGCGGCAGTCCCCTTACACAGTGCCGCAGCCCCTGCCTGAACCAATGCAGGGGTATTGGGCATCACGCGCACTACTCTTGTACCCTCTGGAAGTCTTTTTTCCAAAGATAGAGTGGTTATGCCGGCAGCGATGGATACAACAAGATGATTGCTGCTCACAACAGGCCTAATGTCTTCAAGGACTATAGACATGACCTGGGGTTTGACCGCCAGGACAATAATATCAGATCCTTTGACTGCTTCCTTATTTTCTGAGGTAGTATTTATCCCAAATGTTTTTTTGAGATGATTTTTCCTGTCCTCAGACAGATCAGATGCCGTGATACGGCCCGGTTTCAGGAATTCTTTTGACAACAGGCCCTTTATCAGGGCTTCTGCCATCTGTCCTCCGCCGACAAATCCCAAGGTCTCGCGAATCTCAACTTGTTCTTTTGCTGTCATTTATCATCTCCTTGTAATTATTCACGCCCTTTCCGGCTGTGGACTGTCATAGAATGTGAAAATTATTCTTGCATAATACTGGGCATAGGCTTATTATGAAACAGTTGCTTTAAACTTGACTTGTCAATTTCCAAGCAGTACAACAAAAAGAAAACATTGAATATGGTAGTCAGTAAAAAATGTATACCCAAAAAGGAGTTGTTAATATTCATCGCAAAGCACACGGAGACTGCGGTATAATGAATTTATTGTATTTTTTCTCTGCGCTCTCGGCGTACTCTGCGGTGAACTATTTTTTTCCTCTTGCCTATGTTTCGCGGTTTCAGCCACAATTCATTAATTTGTTAAAATCGGAAAATCGAGGGCTCTTGTCATGCAAAAAAAATCGGAATTACAAGTCTTTCGTGAGTATCTTAAAAAACACAGGCTACGATACACCCAGGAACGAGAACAGATAATAAAAGAGATCTTTGCAACCCATGATCACTTTGATGTAGATTCACTTTATCTGACTATAAGGCGAAAGGGTATAAATATCTCAAAGGCATCCATATACCGCCTTCTTCCCCTCTTAATAGAAGCCGACCTGGTCCAGGATGTGTTCTTTGAAGACGGCCATATGCACTACGAGCACATATATGGCCACGAACACCACTGCCACCTTCGATGTATTGAGTGCGGGAAGATCGAGGAATTCACAGACCCGAGATTAAATGACATCGAAGGGGATCTGGGAGAACGTTTCGGTTTTAAGATACTGAATCATAAGCTGGACGTGAAGGGATTGTGCCCTGAATGCCGGGAAAAAATCAGACAAATGGCATGAAGGCCCTTGGCGGGTCCGATTCTTTTCCTTCTCTCCATGTAGTACTAGTAGAGCCGGAAATACCACCCAACACCGGCAGCATTGCCCGGCTCTGCGGAGCGACCAATTCTGTCCTGCACCTTATCCATCCCCTTGGTTTTAAGACAGACGACAAGCATCTTCGAAGAGCAGGCCTTGATTACTGGCCCAGTATAACTATGAGACATCACAGCAGCTTGAAGGCATTTATGATTGAACATGCTGGAGGCAATTTCTTTTATTTCTCAACCAGGGGGAAATATATCTATACTGAAGCGAACTTCACACCGGGATGCTATCTCGTCTTCGGAAAGGAGACCGAGGGACTTCCTCCTTCTCTCCTCAAAGAAAATATTGAGAGAAGTTTCTATCTGCCTATATGGGGTAAAGTGAGGAGCCTAAATCTGTCTAATGCCGCAGGGATAGTCCTTTACGAAGCTTACAGGAAGCTTGGAATTTGGGAGTGAATCAATAACTCACAGAACTGTAAGCGTTTACAGGGTGCTGCAGATGCGAGGCGTACGGGCATGCAGACGTACTCCCTGTACTTCAAGTGCCCGACAACAAAGCAGGTGCGGTGCCCTGTAAACGCTTATCAATCTTCTATGCTGAGATAAGGTATAAGCGCCCATCTCGGCTCAATAAAGTAATTACATAACCGGCTGACAGAATCCCTCAGTTCTCTGTCCGCAGTGATTAAAAAGAGCTTTGTGTCGGGATTATCCGCATTGAGTTCCCCCATTCGGGACTTAATATAGATATCCGCTCTCTGGGACTCAAATCTGGCATCCGTATAGACCACTATCAGGTGTCCCCGTTCCTCTATCCAGTGGCGCTCTTCCTGGCCGTCAAAGACAAGTTCTACCCTTTTCCAGTCCTTTGCCCTTAACTCCCATAGCTCAATAAAGCGATTTCTTGCCTTGGTGAAGTTCCGGCTGACAAGTATTGCCCATTCGGCAGAGGACTTTATTGCATTATAGCCATCAACCAGCAGAACGGAGTTTAAACATAGATCGTGGTTTTTTAATACAAAAGCTGAAAGGTTTGAAATATTATCTACTTGATGGGGAAGGATGCGTACAGGCGGATGTTGGGCCAGCATGCCTGCCTGCCATATCTTTCTCCTTTCAGCCAGAAGTTTCCTGATATGGCGGTGCAAAAAGGCCTTTTCCTCTTCGTTGAGTAATAACTCAATGGGTGGACGATCCAGCTCTGTCAACAATGCCTCAAGCTGCCTGATTCCTTCCTCATTTACCTTGAAGGACCTTGCCTGCCCAAGGAGGCTTCCTGCCAAAGGCGAGCAGGCTTCTTCCGCACCTGGAAGCATCTGTCTCCAGTGGGCAATCTCAAGTTGCAGGTCCTTTCCGGCCTTCAGCAATGACGGGGTGGGGACAAGGACATCGCCCAGGGCCCTTTCAACTTCCCCGTACTTGGATTCAAGCTTTTTAAGCCTGGCGATCACTCTGGAACGAGTACCGTACCTGGCATCCAGATGGCTTTGGGCAGTGAGAGCCCTTTCCACCCTTTCCAAGAGGTCTTTGCTTCCACCTTCTTTCATAGAGTCTTTCCACAGTTCTTCCTCGCACATGTCACAGTTACAAAACTCCCGGTAAAAACCGGCGACCCGTGCTCCAACCTCTGACTCCATCTCAGTCTCATAAACCTTTATACGTCTTGATTGCTCCTTCACCTTTTCTTTGAGTTTACTGATAGAGGATTCCTGTTCCAAACGTTTGGCCTCAAGGTCACTGACTCCGGCCTCCAGCTTTTTTCTTGTTTTTTTTAGTTTTACTTCATCCTGCTCTGTCCTCTGCAGCTTGGCTGATATCTCTTCAAGCCTAATTTGCAGGTTTTCTAATGCTTCTGTCTCTGAAGGATCTCTAAACTCCTGAGACCCCAGGAGACCTGGGAACTCAGCCCATGCCTCAGGCAACAACTCCTTAGAACCGGTTAGTTCTCCTGTCCATAGGGATCTTGTCTTTAAGGTCCTCTCACCTCTTCTGGCCAGACCCAGACGGTCGTCCATGGCAAACGCAACAGCCAGGGCGGGGTCCCCGGTTCCCCTTATGAGCTCTCTCCAGTTGATTTTCAGCCAGATTTCGTCGTGTACGTCAATGACCTCCGCCCATCTGAACCACCTGCCATGCGGAAAGGATATGATGAAAAAGGCACTCCTTGCCCACCTTGAGGACAAAAGAAGTGATGCAAGCCTTGCGGAAATGGCCTGCTTGACGCCTGGCTTTTTTATTGAATTAGGGGAAATCCTGAACCCGGAGAGCACGGCCTGGAATTCCGGATCTTGCTGCACAACCTGGGCAAACCGCGAAAAAACCTGGGGAGAAAGCTGAAAAAGCAGCCAACTCGACGCTTCTTCACTCAGTTCAGGCGGTTCCCAATCTTCAAAAATCTCAAGGGCTGGCTGTTCTGACATACGCCTTAATCAAAACCTCTTTCGACTGTCCAATAGCAACGTCACCGGACCATCATTAACCAGATGTACCTTCATGTGGGTCTGAAAACGACCGGTTTTCACATCAACACCCTTGGCCCTGATCATATCAGCTACAAGCTCGTAGAGTCTATTGGCCTCGTCAGGAACGGCGGCCTTGACAAAGGACGGCCTTCTTCCCTTCCTGTAATCCGCGCATAGAGTAAACTGTGATACCAGAAGCAGTTCTCCACCAATATCAGCAAATGAAAGATTAAGGCGGCCGGCTTGGTCATCAAAGGCCCTGATGTTTACGCATTTTCCCGCAATAAAGGCCGCGTCAACATCGGTGTCTTCTGACTCCACTCCAAGCAGCACAAGGGCTCCCTTACCGATGCGCCCCACAACCTCATTGTTTACCTCAACCCTGGCCTCACTGACCCTTTGCCAAATTGCTATCATGATTAGTTTTTCTGTAAGCGTTCACGCTAATGTGTCATGATTCGCGCTGCCATGTCATTTCGACCAAAGGGAGAAATCTTTACCATCCAGAACTCAGGTCTTTCCAGTTTGGGTTCATCCGGTTCACCAATTGATT
>QNAY01000086.1 GCA_003645605.1 Thermodesulfobacteriota bacterium | reverse complement strand
TTTTCGGTAAATCCTTTGACGAGCTTGTTCTTGTGCTCATAAAGGCGCCGCTCCAGGTTATTGGTTACCCCCAGATACATCACTTTATTGTTCCAATTTGTAAGCAGATACACATAATATGTCGCAGTCATGGGCATTTAATATTTCTCTCTTCGGTCGAAATGACAATATGGGCGTGAACGCTTACAAATAACTTGAACAAATTAATGTTTTTTTTGCCGTCTTCTTCGTTGCTCGTCGATCACATAACCCGTTATGCTCGCTCCTCGCGCCTTGAATACAACAAAAAAACCTGTTAATTTTTGTTCAACTTATTTCTCTCCCGTTCCTAGGCAAATATGAATTCAAAATCCGGGAGTACCAGGCAAGTAAGCCTTCCACCATAAACCGCACCCGTATCAATACCTACCTTATTGGTCTCAATTAATGGGACAGAAAACGGTGTATGACCAAAAATGACCCTTTTACCCCAGTCATAAGAAGATTTCAGAAAATGTGATCTGATCCAGAGCAGGTCTTCAGGGCTTTGTTCAGAAATAGAGATATAGGGTCTCATGCCTGCATGTACAAATATATAATCATTGGTCTCAAAATACAAATCCAGGTGATCAAGAAAATCCCGGTGGCTTTGAGGTATATCTATTTTACCCTTTTCAACCGAATAACTCTCAAGGGTCTTTCTGCCACCGTTTGGAAGAAATAAATTATGATCCTCGCCCTTGAGGAACTGCGTGAACATCCATTCATGGTTTCCCTTTAGAAATATTAGCCGATCTGGATATTCTTTCTTTAGATCGAGCAACAGCTCTATTACCCCTCGAGAATCCGGTCCGCGGTCCACATAGTCTCCAAGAAAGACCATCATGTCCTTGTCCCAGTCTAATTGAATCCTGCCAAGGAGGGTCTTTAGTTTGTCAAGACAACCGTGGATATCACCTATGGCAAAGATTTTCCCTGGTTTGTCACTGCTCATCTAATAAGATACTCAAACTCCCTGCTGCGGTGTCCGGCCCAGGGAATTCAGACGGTAGAGTTCGAGAATAGACACGCACAGGGCCATCAGTATCGGCCCGAGTATTAACCCGAGAAAACCAAAGACGCTAAGCCCTCCCAGTATGCTGAAAAACAAAATAAGTGTGTGTATCTGGGTCTTGCCGCTAATAAAGAGGGGCCTTAGGAAATAGTCTATTTGGCTAATTATCAGGACACTAAAAACAAGGAGTATCGCGGCCTTAAGATAGAATCCAGCTAAGAACAGGTAGATTGTGGCAGGGAGCCAGACCAAGGCTGGTCCAATCATGGGTATAAAGGTGGTAAGCCCCATTATCATGCCCCAGAGTAAAGCAGCAGAGAAATCAAGCGACCACATGATAAAGACGCCAAGGCCCCCTTGTATAACTGCGTTCAGCAGGTTCCCGTAAAGGGTGGCAGACAGGACGTCATCCATGACCTTTGTAAATTTTTCTACATCATGCCTTGAGAGAGGCAACAGGTCTTTAAGGGTCTGAAACATTCGCTCCCCGTCTTTAAAAATATAGAAAAGTGTTATCAGCATCAGGGCAGCCTTGAAGATGATGCTGGCTACATTTTTGAACATCACTGTCCCTTGCATCAGGAAAAATTCACCCATTTTTTTTGAGAGATCAATTAGTATTTCCTTGACCCTTGTTTCATGAGTCTTGAGGACATCCAAGGCGTTAGTTACTGTCTTGTGAAGTATGGGAAATTTGTTTTTATCCGGCACTATGTTAAAATCCCCAGTCTGGAGGTCCTTCTCTACTTCGGTGTATACCCTGATTACCTCAGTAGTAAAACTTCCCAAAATGGCAAAGACCGGAATTATAATAAAAGCGATTATAAGAATACACATCCACAGAGACGCCAGGCCTTCAGATACCTTAAGAGTTCGTCTTATCCATCTGTATATCGGGTAAAAGAAAAGGGCCAAGATAATGGCCCAGGCTATCGGTTCAAAAAACGGCAGAAAGAGCCTCAGCCCCATGGCAAGGATCAGCCCTGCAAGCCCTAGGGCCAGGAAAGTCACTAATTTGTTGTTATCGCGGCGGTTATTCATAAGTACTGCATTGAGGAATTAAAACCAATACAAACCCTCAATTTCTGAATTACAAAAAATAGTTCCTGCAATCCCTCAATTCTGCAATTCCTCAATTATCACTTTCCTCAATTCTCTCCTTCGCCGGCAGATCATCCCTTGACAGACCCAGGCCGTATGCAAATTCCGTCAATACAGAATAAGAACAATTTATACAAGTTTCCCTTTTACCTGAGCTTACGTCCATAATTTCCTGGCTTAAAAAGTCCTTCAAGGCATTAATTACCTCTTTGCGTATGGAGGAAATATCTATACTTTTTTTATCGGAAAAACTTACAAGGCGCTTCCAGTTAGCAGCACATCTCTTCAGTCCTCTGTAAATACTCCTGTCCCGATTTTCAGATGTGACGTCTCTCAGAATAATAGCCCTGTAGCGCTGAACAACGGCCTTCTCAAGGGATATGAGATATTGCGGTTCAATATTAAGCAAAGGCCCTTCAGGATCTTCAGTAAGATAATGGATTGAGCCGTGATACGCGACCTCTGGGATTTCTCCTGAGTGAAGTATGAGAAATGCTTCTTCTGACAGAATATTTTCCTTGTTATCTGTCACTGGTGGATTAAGAGTCCCTACCAGGCCAAGGGCCTTTTCCATGCATCTTTTAAGGAGTGCAGGCTTTCATTTACAACTATTTCCCCTGAATATTCAAGTGTAAATGCAGGTTTTTCGATTACCTCGCCTACCATAGCACAGCCTGTATCTCCCATTGTATTCTCAAAAGACCGTTGATGCTCCTTTCTGATGGTAACAACAAAGCGGCTCTGACTTTCACTAAAGAGCAATGTGTCCAGGCGGTCGACGTCTTTGGCAATAACGGTACCTAAGTCTATTACCATACCCAGGTCACCACTGAAAGCGACTTCTGCCAGTGAAATCCCCAATCCACCGTCAGAACAGTCATGGCAGGATGAGACAATGCCCTGATATATGGCATCTGAAAGGGCATAGTACCTGGCCAGAGCATCTTTCATCCTTACTTCCGGTACATTGTTTCCAATATAATTATACCTGGCGTAGTATTCAGAAGCACCCAGCTCAGGATAAGTTGTTCCAAGCACATAGACCAGGTCTCCAGGGTGTTTTGCATCCATGGTTACTGCAAGACGCACATCTTGTATGCGGCTTACTACCGAGAATAGCAGGGTAGGCGGGATGGATATTTTTACTCCGCCGATAGTAGCATCGTTTTTCATGCTATCCTTGCCTGAGATGCATGGTACACCATATGTAGTGCAAATCTGGTACAGGGCCTGGTTTGCTCTTACAAGCTGAGCCAGTTTGTAATGACCGTCCGGGGTCTTTTCCGACCGGACCGGGTCGCACCAGCAAAAGTTGTCAAGGCCGGGCATAAGGTCCAGGCTACCTCCCACGGATATGGCGTTTCTGACTGCCTCATCAACCGCACAGCACACCATGTGAAAGGTGTCTATGTCGCTGTAGCGAGGACAGATCCCATGGGCTACCACCAGACCTTCGAAGGATTCAATGTCCGGCCTCAAGACTGCGGCGTCGCTCGGACCGTCGTCCCTTGCTCCGGTGAGGGGTTTTATAACGCTTCCTCCCTGGACCTCGTGGTCATACTGGCGGACTACATACTCCTTGCTGCACACGTTATAGCGAGAAAGCAAGGCCTTGAGCTCTCTGCCGAGATCTGCGGGTTCAGGCAGTTCGGGTTCTTCATGCACGGGGGGAGTCCACACCGCAGTGAGTTCAAGCCTGGGAAGTCCGTTATGCACAAAGTCCAGGTCCAGATATGCTGCGGTCTTTCCCTGGAACAGGCAGTGGAATTTTCCCGAGTCGGTGAAGTTTCCGAGAACTGTGGCCTCAACGTCCATCTTCTTTGCAAGGCCAGTGAACTCGTCCAGTCTATCCCCGGGGACTGCCACAGTCATCCGCTCCTGGGCCTCGGAAAGCAGTATTTCCCATGGCTGAAGCCCTGGATATTTCAATGGTGCCTGGTCAAGATAGAGCTCAAACCCGTTTGTTTCCTGTGCCATCTCACCTACAGAGGATGAAAGACCTCCTGCGCCATTATCAGTAATGGAACTGTACAGGCAAAGGTCTCGTGCTCTCAGGAGAAAGTCTGTCATTTTCTTTTGCGTTATAGGATCTCCTATCTGCACTGCCGTAGCCGGGGAACCCTCATGCAGCTCCTCTGATGAGAAAGTTGCTCCGTGGATACCATCCTTTCCTATGCGGCCGCCGCACATGACTATGGCGTCTCCCGGACGGGCATTTTTATCTTGGCTGGGCCTGTTGCAAATCTCCTTTGGCATGATGCCCCCTGTACCGCAGAAAACAAGGGGTTTCCCCAGGTAGCGCTCGTCAAAGAGGATAGACCCGTTTACTGTGGGGATGCCGCTCTGGTTACCCCCGTGTTCAACACCTTCCCGTACACCTTCGAATATGCGTTTGGGGTGAAGCAGTCCTTTAGGAAGGGGCATGTCATAATCCGGAGGCCCGAAGCAAAATACATTGGTGTTGAATATCAGCTTTGCCCCCATTCCAGTCCCAAACGGGTCCCTGTTCACCCCCACGATCCCTGTAAGGGCACCGCCATAGGGATCAAGGGCCGAAGGGCTGTTGTGGGTCTCGACTTTAAAAACAACATTATAACGATTATTGAATCGGATTACACCGGCATTGTCTTTAAATACTGAAAGACACCAGTCATTGGATTTCAGCCTGTCGCGGATCTCCTTGGTCCCTCCCTGGATATAAGTATCAAAAAGACTCTTAATTACTGTTTCTTCCCCTTTCTCATTCCTGTAATTAATTATGGAGTTAAAGATTTTGTGTTTGCAGTGCTCGGACCAGGTCTGGGCAAGTGCTTCAAGTTCAAGGTCGGTAAGTCGTCCCGTAAGCCCGGCTTTAGCCCTTGCTTCCTGCACATCAGGCCGTTGGACATACTCCCTTATCTGTTTCATCTCCTTGAGATTGAGTGCCAACACCCTGTCTTTTGACATGGCTGTCAGTTCCTCATCCGTTAGCACAGAGAGATCTATCTCCTTCACTTCTACTGAAGCCTTGTCCCTAACCTTGGGGACCGCATGAAAAGGGCTCTGTTGCTCAGACCAAACTTCACCAAGCGTATCCCTTGAGACTATGGTGGTCCTTTGTATCAGATCATTTGCGAGAAGCCCTTTTGCCAGCTTTTTTACCTGATCGTAGGTGAGATCTCCCTTAATACAGTACTGGGTAGAGGTGTACACTCCTTGATCCAGTCCCAGTTTGCGACCGAGAACCAACTCAAGGGCCTCTCTTGCAGTACGACCTTCATTGTCCGTGACCCCTGGTCTGAAACCGCATTCTATCAGCCAGTCCCAGGAGAAGTCACGTTTCTTGGCCAGCTCCAGGGCCAGTGGGCGATTTATTGCCGCAACCTGGATCACCGGGTCGGAAAAAGGACCTTCTGCAACTGCCCCCAGTTGTTCCTCAGAGAGGTCGATATCGATAAGATAAGACTTGATGGTCCTGATGCCGGAGACCTCCAGTTTGAGATTCTCGCGACACTGCCGGGCGGTCTTAAGGCCTTGCGAGTCTTGAAGATGAGGTTTTAATGCAACTTCTATACGATGGGGCATATTTTCTCCGCTACGGATCCTAAGGTTGCAATTGGTGTCGTGTAGTATTGTTTCTTGTTTATCCTATCTTTTCCGTTAGAGCAAGATTGATCGTAACTCAACAATTGTGAATTGAGGATGTTGTAACCTGGGTTGAGCGGTTCAACGTTCACGGTTCACGGTTGAAAAGCCCTAAATTGCTGTTAACAAAAGGATGTCCCGTAGACACCTTATATATTGCACCATAAGCGCAAGCCCGGAACCATAGCGAAATGTTTATCATACGTAACAACTACAGCGCCAACTTCAAGTGCGTGTGATGCGATCCATGCATCATTAATGGGAATTGGAGTACCTGCTTGTCTTAAAGACGTTTTTACCATTCCAAATACTTCCGCAGTTTCATTGGATGCGTTCAGGATTGTAAC
>QNAY01000085.1 GCA_003645605.1 Thermodesulfobacteriota bacterium | reverse complement strand
TGAAAGTGAAGCTCTACTTGCGATAGTGATGATATGAAAGCAATAGGGAAAGCCGGATGCGGGAAATCTGCATGTCCGGTTTGACGAGGAGGAGCAGGGAAACTTGCTCCTTACTCTACTGATTGATTTTTGAATAGTTTCTTAACCGCACAGGTCCCACTTTTTCAACATAGACGGATGCCAGCCATTAGCCGTTAGCTATTAGGTAAAAACTTTGTATAAAAACGGACTGTTAAGCTAAAACCTTGTAATTTCTCAATAAGTCGGGGGCTGTCATTGCGAGGGATGTACGACCGAAGCAATCTCTCGAAAATACTGGGATTGCTTCGTCGTTCGTTCCTCACACCTCGCAATGACAGCTCTGAACCGGGGAAAAGAACCGGGATATAAGGTCATTCGACCATCATAATCGAGGCAAGTAAATGAAAATCCGAAATAAAGTTCTTCTTGTCCTTCTCACGGTGGTTTTCATTTCCGGGGTGGCTATTGCCACAATCAGCAAAATTGTTTCAGAGAATGCCGTCAAAGAGGAGATTAAAAATTCTTTAGAGGGCCTTGCCCATTCAAGAACAAATAATATCAAAACTCTTTTAGACAATGAAGAAAAACTTACATTACAGTTATCAGAAAGCGTTGTTATTGAAAGGTTATTAGTCTCGAACAAGGCGGATGCAAATTATGAGGGCAGACTAAATGATGTCATAATGCGATTAAAAAATTCAGCCAATATCAATAAAGAAATTCACGAGGTATTCGTCCTTGATACAAAAGGAGTTGTTATAGCTTCAAGCATTGATGAAACTATCGGTTTGAATAGAAGCCATGATCCTTATTTTGTTGATGTCATCAACGGGGAAACAGGGAGTTACATAAAAGGACCCTACTTATCTAAATTCGCTAAGGGGCAACATTCACTTGCCATTTCGGCACCAATTCTTGAGCATGCAAATAATACCCTGATCGGCGTTGTGGTTATCCGGATCAGATTGAATTCCTTAAACAATATAATGACGGATAGAACCGGATTAGGTGAGACAGGAGAGACATACCTCATAAACAGGGACGGCTATATGATAACACCCTCAAGGTTCATGGATGATACTTTTTTAAAACAAAAAGTTGATACGCCGGAATCACGGGAGTGTTGTGAATTATCCGGGGAGGAGGAAGAAGAAAGAAAAGAAATAGATATTTATGAGACCTATGACGGCAAAATGGTTTTAGGTGATCATCATAGAATTGATGAAACGGGCTGGTGCCTGCTGGCAGAAATGGGTGAAAAAGAAATTTTGGCACCAGTTACCGCGCTGACTCACGCAATATTATTTATTCTTGGCGTTGTTTTACTTGTGTGTATGATGCTTGCCATCCTGATATCTAGAAGAATAACAAAACCGATTCTGACATTACATGAAGCTGCTGACCAGATAATAAAAGGGAACCTGGATCATAAAGCAGGCACTGAGGCAAAAGACGAGATCGGAGATCTGTCAAGGGCATTCGACAGTATGACTGCTGAGCTGAAAGAATCCAGAAAAAAACTGGAAGATTACAGCAAGGGTCTTGAGGAAAAGGTTAAAGAAAGAACCAAAGAACTGAACGAGAAAGCAAAAGAGTCTGAAGAGCAAAAAAAGGCCGCCATCAACCTGCTGGAGAATGTTAAAGAGGCAAAAGAAGGACTTGAGAAAAGGACCACTGAACTAGCTGAAGCAAACAAAAGCCTGGAGGCTGAAATCACCGAGCGAAAACAGGCGGAGGAAAAATTTCAAGAAAGTGAGGAAAAATTTCGTGTGGTTGCCGACTCAGCTCAAGATGCCATGATTGTGATCGATAATAACGGAAATGTTTTATTCTGGAATGCTTCGGCAGAAAAAAACTTCGGTTACGCTTATTCAGAAATCGTTGGGCAAAACTTTCATGAATTACTGATACCTAAAAGGTTGCATCAAAAACATAAAAAGGCATTTACTGTTTTCCAGGAAACCGGAAAGGGACCCGCTATCGGCAAGACTGTTGAACTTCCGGCAGTTAGAAAAAGCGGTGAGGAATTTCCAGTAGAGCTTTCTCTTTCTGCAATAAAGCTGAAAGGCAAATGGCATTCAGTAGGAATAGTACGCGACATCACCGAACGAAAACAGGCCGAGGAGGAACTGAAAAAAACCAATCAGGAATTAGTGCAGGCCGTAGAGCTGGCCAATCAAATGACCGCCCAGGCCGAAACTGCCAATATTGCAAAAAGCGAGTTTCTGGCCAACATGAGCCACGAGATACGCACTCCAATGAACGCAGTCATAGGTTTCACCGATATGCTGCTTGATTCCGATCTGGATAATAATCAGATCGATTATACAGAAACGATCAGGAGCAGCGGGAATGCCCTGCTCTCTGTGATCAACGATGTCCTTGATTTCTCCAAGATCGAGGCCGGGGAGATGGATTTTGAAGAGATTGACTTTGATCCGAAACTCCTCGCCTATGATGTCTGTGAACTCACCCACCCCAGGATCGGTACAAAACCCGTCGAGATTCTATGCCGTATCGGGGACAGACTCCCTTCATATGTAAAAGGTGATCCGGCACGCTTTCGACAGGTCCTGATCAACCTGATGGGCAATTCATCCAAGTTTACAGAATCCGGTGAGATTGAACTCTCATTGGATATTGAGGAAGAAAAAGATGATCAGGTAAAGCTTCACGCTGCAATACGGGATACAGGCATTGGCATCCCGAAAGACAAATTATCCGCGATATTTTCGCCCTTTCAGCAGGCCGATGGTTCAACAACAAGACAATACGGCGGTACAGGTCTGGGTCTATCCATATGCAAAAAAATATCAAAACTTATGGGGGGAGACGTCTGGGCGGAAAGCCAGTCCACGGGAAGTGTTTTTCACTTTACTGCATGGTTTAAAAAAGCTGAAGATAAAGAAGTCAGAAGATTCACCTCTGTATCACTGACCGGCAGAAAGGCCCTTATTGTTGATGATAACCAGACCAATTTAGATATATTGACACACCTTTTAGAGTCGGTCGGCATGCGTGTAGTAGCTCTTGGAAACGGTGCGGATGTTGTCCCAACACTAACAAATGCCTTTGAGTCCGGAGATCCTTTTGATTCTTGCATTCTTGATATTCAAATGCCCGGCATGAGCGGATATGAAGTAGTAAAACAAATTCGCAATCCCCAATCAACAATCCAAGATTTTCAATCAACAATCAACAATCATCAATCATCAATCCAAAGTCTTCCCCTGCTTGCTCTGTCTTCTTTGATGGAGCGGGATGCCAAAAAATGTGGAGAGGCTGGATTTGATGGCTTCCTGAGTAAGCCGATTCGCAGAGAAAAGCTTTACAGGATGCTGGAAAGAATGATTGGTAAAAGGAAAGTTGAAGGCAAAAAAGATGAAGCAGTAAAAGAAAAAATCATTACCCAATATTCAGTCCGAGAAGAGATGAAACGTTCCGCGCGTATTCTTCTGGCAGAGGACAATCCTGTCAACCAGAAGCTGGCAAAGATGATGCTGACCAAGGCCGGGTACCAGGTGGAGGTGGCTGATAATGGCAAGGAGGCTGTTGAAAAATACGCCGCATCTCCAGAAAATTTTGACCTTATCTTCATGGATGTTCAGATGCCTGAGATGGACGGACTTGAAGCTACGCGCGAAATTCGAAAACAATCAACAATCAACAATCAACAATCATCAATCAAAAGGGTTCCGATCGTTGCAATGACCGCCCACGCAATGAAGGGTGACAGAGAAAAATGTATTGAGGCGGGCATGGATGACTACATCACAAAGCCTATCAAGAGAGAGATTGTCTTCGGCATTCTTGAAAAATGGGTCTTTGGGTAGGCGTTCTTTGAGAATAAAGCAATCAACAATCATCAATCCAATGCGGTTACAAGCCTTCTAACCCTTTCTTCTATCTCATCCCTTATCTTGCGCATAATCTCAACCGGCTTGCCGGCAGGGTCTGGCACAGACCACTCCTGATTCTCCATTCCTGAAATAAAAGGACACGTGTCTCCACAGCCCATAGATATGATCAAGTCCGGTTTTCCATGGCGGATTCCTTGTTCGATGGATTTTGGTCTGCAAAAAGCCATATCAAATCCCTTTTCTTCCATGACCTCTACCATGACTGGATTGACCTCTTGTTCGGGACAGCTCCCTGCGCTTTCAGCTTCAATTCTGTCTCCGGCATGATGCCGGGCAAAGGCGCTTGCCATCTGGCTGCGGCAGGTATTCCCTATGCAGACAAAGAGAATTTTCTTTCTGTTGAGAAAGGGGATTACAAGGTCCCTTGCCTTTTCTCTCGCGTCCGTCAGGGCCGTGGGGTGCTGTTTTATCTCTCCCGGCCTTTCAACCTGTCTATAGGTAAGGCTGCCTTTAAAATGCGCCCCTACTGCATCAAAAAAATATTTGGCCGTGAGACCCAGGCCGTCAAAGAGATTTGTCCCCTTTGTGGCCCCCAGGGACAATAGAAAACCATGGCGCCGGTTACTGCCCGGATCGCTCAGCCTGTGGATATATCTTCTTGCCCATAGTACCTGGGATCGATCAATAAGGGCCTTCATCTGGGCTGTAGCGCCATAAAAAAATATAGGTGTAGCCATGACGACAAGGTCTGCGCCGCGAAGCAGAGGATAAATCTGCTGCATATCATCATCAATGGGACAAAAACCCTCCTTTTCGCAAGTGCCGCATTCCTGGCATGGGGTGATACTCATGCGTGCCACATCCAGATGCTTTGTATAGGCGCCGAGGCTTTCAGCCTCAACAAGAAATGTCGAAAGCAGAATGCCGGTGTTGCCCTTGATTCGCGGGCTTCCTTGTAATCCTAAGATAAACATAAACAGCTCATACTAAATCCATCGAACATTTAGCCTCACTTAGCCAACATCGATTTTATATTTTATTCCTTCCTGCCTTCCCACTTTCTCAAGTGTTGGAATAAGTTCATCCAAAGACACAGTATCGGTTATAAACTGCCTTGCATCTACTATGCGATTTGTAATAAGTTCAAAAGCTTTCTTTACATAAAGAGGAGTGTGGTGATAAATTCCTTTTATAGTTATTTCATGATAATGAATAAGTGCGGTATCGATGGAAATAGTTGTCCCTGAACTGCAGCCTCCAAACAAATTAGCCGTACCGCCTTTTCTTACCATCTTCACAGTCTTTTCCCAAATATCAGGAATTCCTGTAGCCTCTATAGCCACATCAACACCCCTGCCGCCTTCAGTTCTACATTTAACTTCCTCCACCTGATCAATACCTTTTTGTATCTGAATAGTCTCTCTAGCACCCATTTTCTTCGCAGATTCAAGTCTATCCTTGCTCAAATCAGAAACAATAACATACGCACCCTTAAGACAGGCCAGTTTTACAAACATGAGACCAATAGGACCTGCCCCATTTATTGCTACCCTATCTCCCATCATAATTCCGGATTCCTCTATACCATGCACAACACATGCAAGCGGTTCCAACAGAGCAGATTCCTCAAAAGAAATATCTTTAGGTATTATAAATGTATTCTTCTCTACAATTCTCTTTTGAACAGTTATATACTGGCTATATGCTCCATTTAAATAAATCAAATCCTCACACATAGATTCCCTACCTAATCTACAATAAAAGCAATAACCACAGGGAGCAGTATTAGCACATACTACTCTATCCCCAACCTTAATTTTACTTTTAATATTCCTACCTATTTTCACCACTTCTCCGGAAAATTCATGTCCGAATGGTGAAGGAGGTTTAATCATGGTTGGATGACCACGTCTGTAAGTTTTTAAATCACTTCCACATGTGAGAGCCGCCCTTACTTTTACTAATATCTCATCATCAGTTGGAATAGGTATTTCCACTTTCTCTATTCTTACATCCATAGGCCCGTAAAAAATAGCACATTTCATTTTAGCCATATTAGCTGCCCTTTATGTAAGGAACGTACAATAAATAACTGTATAGTATAGTATAGTGCCTGAACGAAAACCCCTCTTTTTGTCATTTCGACCGTAGGGAGAAATCTTTAATGCCTGTATTTTCAGTACTATAAGATTTCTCGCTTTGCTCGAAATGACAGTTTTGGTTAGTTTTC
>QNAY01000084.1 GCA_003645605.1 Thermodesulfobacteriota bacterium | reverse complement strand
CAATTAGTGAACCGGATGAACCCAAACTGGAAAGATCTGAGTTCTGGATGGTAAAGATTTCTCCCTTTGGTCGAAATGACATGGCAGCGCGAATCATGACACATTAGCGTGAACGGTTACGTTGAATAATTACAGAACGTTTTATTATTACAAACTTTCACCCGTTGGGTGTTATTTCTAATTAACGTAATATCTTGATTTTTCAAAGATAAACGCTAATGGCTAACAGCTAATCGCTCAACTTAGGTATTTAATTGCTGGAACAAATCAACCAGGAGGACAGTATGTCTGACCCAACCAGGAAAGATAAAGAAAAGGCGGTAGATATAGCCATTGCCCAAATACAAAAACAGTTTGGGAAAGGATCTGTAATGAGGCTTGGGGACCGCGGCGGTGTGGAAGATGTCGCTGTAATTCCAACAGGCTCCATTGCGATTGATCTGGCAACCGGTGTTGGGGGCATAGCTCGAGGCAGGATAACGGAAATATACGGCCCTGAGTCTTCAGGAAAGACCACCTTGGCCCTGCACATGATTGCCGAAGCTCAGAAGCAGGGCGGCATAGCTGCATTTGTGGATGCGGAACACGCCATGGACCCGGTCTATGCCGGCAAGCTTGGCGTAAATACCGACGACCTCCTGATTTCTCAGCCGGACTATGGTGAGCAGGCACTTGAAATCGTTGATGCCTTGGTGCGTAGCGGAGCAGTTGATATCATAATAGTGGATTCCGTGGCTGCCTTGGTCCCAAAGGCGGAGATAGAAGGAGAAATGGGAGATCAACATATGGGCCTTCAGGCCCGGTTGATGTCTCAGGCCATGAGGAAGCTTACAGGCAATCTCAATCGCACCAGGACGGCGCTGGTCTTTATCAACCAGATCCGCATGAAAATAGGGGTGATGTTCGGCAGTCCTGAGACCACAACCGGAGGGAATGCCCTCAAGTTCTATTCAACCATGCGTATGGACATAAGGCGTATAGCTGCTCTCAAGGAAGGGGCGGATATTATCGGAAACCGGACCAGAGTAAAGATAGTCAAGAACAAAATAGCTCCTCCATTTAAAACCGCTGAGTTTGATATATACTATGGAGAGGGAATTTCCAGAGAAGGCTCTCTGATCGATCTTGCCACGGCAGTGGACATCATTGAAAAAAGCGGGGCATGGTATTCATACGATGGAGAAAGGCTGGGGCAAGGCCGTGAAAACGTGCGGACCTTCCTTAAATCCCACCCGGATATTGCTGACCGGATAGAGCAACAGATGTGGGAGACATACGACATTAAGAGGCCCAAGATCGAGAAGCAAGTCGAGGAACCTGCTTAAACAGGAAAGGCTCTGTCCATGAAAAAGTTATCAGGTGCTCAGATTCGTAACCTCTTTTTAGATTTTTTTTCAAAAAATAGCAGTGAGATAGTCCCAAGTTCCCCATTGATCCCGGCGGAAGACCCTTCACTCCTCTTTACTAACTCCGGTATGGTCCAGTTCAAGAAGGTGTTTCTTGGAGAGGAGACCAGGTCTTATGTGCGTGCGGCCTCTTGTCAGAAATGTGTGCGGGCCGGGGGCAAACACAACGATCTTGAAAACGTTGGATACACTGCCCGTCACCACACTTTTTTTGAAATGCTGGGAAATTTTTCTTTTGGAGACTATTTCAAAAAAGAGGCTATTTCCTTTGCCTGGGAGTTTCTTACAAAAGAAATAGAACTGCCTGTAGAAAAGCTGTGGGTCACGGTATTCCGGGATGATGACGAAGCCGCAGAATTATGGCCGGAGATAACCGGAATTTCCCCTGATCGTGTGGTCCGTCTCGGAGAAGAAGACAACTTTTGGGCCATGGGGGATACAGGGCCATGTGGACCCTGCTCGGAGATACTCATTGATCAGGGATCAGATGTGGGATGTGGCAGGCCGGACTGCAAAGTGGGCTGTGACTGCGACCGCTTTCTTGAACTCTGGAACCTGGTGTTTATGCAGTTCTTCCGGGATAAATCCGGTAAACTGAACCCGCTTCCAAATCCGTGCATTGATACCGGCTTGGGGCTTGAGCGCATGGCCGCGATATGCCAGGGGAAAGAAAGTAATTACGATACTGACATCTTCGCTAGCCTGTTAACGCGCATAGAAGAGCTGTCAGGCCGGACCTATGGCCGGGACAGGCAATCTGACGTGGCCATGAAGGTCATAGCTGATCATGCCAGGGCCGGCGCCTTTCTTATTGCTGATGGACTCATTCCTTCCAATGAGGGGAGAGGATATGTATTAAGGCGCATTATCCGCCGAGCAGTCCGATACGGAAAGGTCCTAGGGTTTAAGGATCCCTTCATAAGCTCAGTGGCTGACGTTGTTATCAAAGAAATGGGTGAAACCTATCCGGAACTGAAAAAGGCATCGGCCTTTCTGGGGGAGGTCATAGACCACGAAGAGTCCCGTTTTGCAGAGACACTGGAATTCGGGCTCCGCCTCCTTGACGAGGAGATAGCCAGCCTCAGAAAGGAACAGAAGACCCAAATCCCGGGGGATTTTGCTTTCAAGCTTTATGATACCTACGGTTTACCTGTGGATATACTCATTGATGTGGCCAAGGAAGAGGATATGGGGCTTGACCGGGAGGGTTATGAACATGCCCGGTCAGAGCAGAGGGAGCGGTCCAAAAAAGCCCGTCATGACGTGGTTACCGAAGAATTTTCGGAGGTATACAGGGCGCTGCTGAACTCAAATTTGGGTAACAAATTCGTGGGTTATGACAACACATCTCACAAATCAGAGATCCTGGCGCTTGTAAAACAGGGCTGGCTTGTCCCAAAAGCCTCTGCCGGCTGGTGCGGAGAACTTGTTGTTGCGGAAACACCATTTTATTCAGAGTCCGGCGGTCAGGTGGGCGACAGGGGTTGGGTGGAAGGGCCTTCAGGCAGAGCCGAAGTAATTGATACCTTCCACAGGGGAGACCTTATAATACACAGTATAGAGGTGAAACATGGAGACCTGGAGTCGGGAGATTCCATAAAACTTGAGGTATCAGAGGACCTTAGAAAAAATACGGCCCGCAACCACACCGCCACCCACCTTCTCCACGCCGCCCTCAGGCAAGTCCTTGGAGGACATGTGAAGCAGGCAGGCTCCATGGTAGCCCCTGACAGGCTGCGTTTTGACTTTACCCACTTCTCAGCCTTGACACCGGATGAGATCAGCCGGATTGAAGACTTGGTAAATGAACAGATAAGAGAGGACAGAGAAGTCAAAACAGAGATTCTTTCCTATAAAGAGGCAATGGCCCGTGAGGCAATGGCCCTGTTCGGGGAAAAGTACGGAGAGACTGTGCGCCTGGTGAGTATTCCGGATTTCAGTATGGAACTCTGTGGCGGCACCCATATTTCTTATACCGGGCAGATAGGTCTTCTCAAGATTGTCAGCGAATCCAGTGTGGCTGCCGGAATGCGGAGGCTTGAGGCCTGTACCGCCCAAAACGCTTTGGATCTTGTACATGAATTGGAAAAAGCGGTTGCCGGCGTTATCTTTCAACTGAAATGTCCCAGGCTGGAGGTATCCAAAAAGGTCACAAGACTTCTTGAGATGACAAAAGACCTGGAGAAGCAACTCCAGCAGGCTAAGACGGTCCGTGCCACGCAAGGGCTGGATGAGTTGTTGTCCAAGATACGAAAAATCAACAATATTCAAGTACTATCCGCCCGAGTTGAGACAGATAACGCCAAGTCCCTCAGGGACTTGGGAGACAGACTCAGAGATAAGATGGGTTCTGGGATCGTGGTAATAGGATCGCGGAGTGACAGTAAGGCCCTGTTGCTGGTCCTTGTAACTAAGGATCTTACTGACCGGCTACATGCAGGCAATATTATCAAGCAGGTGGCTCAGGTGATCGATGGAGGCGGAGGAGGGAGCCCCGAAATGGCGCAGGCAGGGGGGGCGAAGCCGGAAAGACTCGAAGAAGCCCTTGAAGCAGTCTATAATATCGTACACACAAACAGTTCTCCGGCTTCCTTAGAACCTGGTAAAAAATAAAGGTAACCCCGTTCACGGGTTCAAAGGTTCAGGGTCCAAGGGTTAAGAGGTTCGGCCTACAGCCAGGCTTGCTCATTCGTCCACCCTCCCTTTAAGTTGTTCTGAACAGAGGAGAGATTGCCAATCCTTTATCAAGGGCTTAACAAAAATCTTCTTTGAAGTCGTGGTGTAAGTTTTTCCTTTACGGACAAGACCCACACCCGTTGTCATTCCCAGGTATTGCCAGTTGGCTGCCTTGTAACAGACCCCCTCGTAATATTGAGGATCAACAAATGTCTCTGCCAAAACAGGACTGTAGCCCCAACGCTCCAGCCAGTCCTCTCTTACACGCCGGGCAACCCGTCCCAAAATGTGGCTTCCAAGATTCTTAACCCGCACCCATGGAAAAATCAGGAAACGACTGTTATTGATGACCCAAGCCAGATTCCTCAGGCGCTGTATCTGCGTCCAGCCTATCCACCGGTCTCGAAATGTCAGGGCCTTGGCAGCTCCTGCAAACATCAAGCATCCCAACAAACCTCGTTCAGATACAATAAAATACCGTAAAACGTAACCGAACGGCTTCTTGTATCCCAGATAGTGGTAACGCGATACGTATTCATTCCACAATCCAGTCATTTCCTTGCCTTTAACTACCTCTACATTTACCAAGCCTAAATCGCCCAAATTACATACGATATCAGCTTGGGCCTCGGTCTTGGACGTTAGCGCAAAAGGCTTTCCTCTTTGCTGTCCTTGTGATTTCTGTCGCTTTCCTGGAAGCTCAACGAATCCTTTTGATTCCATTTTCTCCAGTAATTTCATGCAGGCATCTATCTTGTAACCACCAGAGGCCGTCATCCATCCTAGATGTTCACATATGGTTGCAGCCAATTCCGAACGGCTCAAACATGGAAATACACCTACCGTTTCTTGTATTTCATCAAGTTCCTGCCTGCTGATCTCACGACCAGATTGTAATATTGATCCCTTTCTTTTTTTAATCATAGCATGGCACCTCCTTACAAATAAGTCCGCAACAATCCAGCGCTACATTATCACAATATTATTTCTTTGTTTGGCATCTTTCATGGCAAGCCAAAAGTAGTTTACACTCTGTTCATCCTATTTTGGCAGTGAAATTAGAAACTTGAAATTGGGAAAAACACAAAGATGTAGATGCGTTACCTAATTTCGAATTTCCAGTTTCGACATCAGCACTCAATTCTATAATACACGCTTTTGGAAAATAAGTGTAAACCGGCGAATGGAGGTTGCCGGAAATTACTATAGGATCCATACGCCCGAAGGGCGCTAAATTAATTTCGTAACCGTTCAGGGTTCATCGTGAACGGTTACCCATTTTTTTATCTTCAAACCTTTTTTAGTTCCAGCTTGTCAGATTTTTCTGATGATGGTACGTATGATCAAAAGTATTTTACGCTTTAAACTTCCTCAAGAAAAATGAAAATTGATAAAGATACAATAAATTTTTTTAAAAGCTTATACTGGGATTATCAGGTTTCGGAAGAGAATATTGTTGCAATTATTGAATTGGGGGAATGCAACGGCTTAACGCGGAAAAACCTGCTAAGCAGGGCTTTAAAATCCCGCAGATGGTATGAAATTAAAAAAATCCTGTCACCCGAATTGCTGAAAGAGGCTTTATCTGAGGATGTTCTTAAAACCCTCTTTCCAAAATCCTTATGTCTTAAATATAATTATGTCAGAAAATTATTATATCAATAATCTATATCCTTTTCAGGATTTGGTTCTCAAACTTATTATGAAGGTTGATGATACATTTTATCTGACAGGAGGTACTGCGCTCGGAAGGCACTACCTTAAACACAGATATTCCGACGATTTGGATCTTTTTGTAAACAGGGAAAACGATTTTAAACAATTATCAAATAGAATTATTTCGCAATTACAGAATCATTTCTCTGAGATTGAAATAGCTTTGTTAAGTGAAGATTTTGCACGGATTTTTATCCATAATGAAAAATATTCTTTAAAAATTGAATTTGTGAATGATGTATTATTTCATACTGGGAAAATACAATCTGCTAATTTCTTTCACAGAATTGATTCGTGGGAAAATATATTGAGCAATAAAATATGTGCTCTGTCCCGTGACGAAGCAAAAGATGTTGCTGATTT
>QNAY01000083.1 GCA_003645605.1 Thermodesulfobacteriota bacterium | reverse complement strand
TAACCAAAACTGTCATTTCGAGCAAAGCGAGAAATCTTATCGTACTGAAAATACAGGCATTAAAGATTTCTCCCTACGGTCGAAATGACAAAAAGAGGGGTTTTCGTTCAGGCACAAATTAGGCAGATATAAATATAGTATAGGAGGAGGCCAAATGCATCATCACTTGTCAAATATTTATTTCCAAAAGGCCCGGGAGCTGATTCCGGGTGGAGTAAACAGCCCTGTACGCGCATGCAAGTCAGTGGGTTGCGATCCTATATTTGTAAGGAAAGGAGAGGGTTGTTACTTATATGACGTAGATGGGAACCGGTATATCGACTATGTCTGCTCCTGGGGTCCGATGATTGTCGGACATGCACACCCTGAGGTAAACGCGGCAGTCGCCGAGGCCCTTGCATCCGGTACCAGTTTCGGAGTGCCGACCTGGCGTGAAGTGGCCCTGGCACAGAAAATAGTTGAACTTGTGCCGTCCATTGAGCAGGTGAGGCTGGTAAGCTCAGGCACTGAGGCAACCATGAGCGCTGTCCGTCTGGCCAGGGGATATACGGGCCGAAAAAAGATCTTGAAATTTGATGGTTGTTATCACGGACATTCGGATTCCTTCCTGGTAAAAGCCGGCTCCGGTTTGGCTACCCTTGGTATTCCGGGAAGTCCGGGAGTGCCTGAGGAGGTTGTATCCAATACATTGGCTGTGCCGTTTAATGATTTGAAGGCCCTCAAGACTGTACTGGACAGAGAGGGGGATGAGATAGCGGCGATTATTGTGGAACCAATACCTGCTAATATGGGCGTAGTCCCACCAAGAGAGGACTTTCTCCCTAAATTGCGGGAGTGGACCGAAGAAAAGGGCATAGTTCTTATATTTGACGAGGTAATTACCGGTTTCAGGCTGGCTCCGGGTGGGGCCCAGGAGTATTTCCAAGTGATGCCGGACCTTACCTGTCTTGGAAAAATAATTGGTGGGGGGTTGCCCGTAGGGGCCTATGGCGGCAAACAGGAGATTATGGAAAAGATAGCCCCTGTAGGTCCTGTGTATCAGGCGGGAACCTTGTCCGGGAATCCGCTTGCCACTGCGGCCGGCCTTGCAACACTTGATGTGGTGAGCCGTCCTGGATTCTATGAAGTCCTTGAAGAAAAGGCAGAGGCCCTGGAAAATGGTCTTGTGGACCTGACCAAGCGACATGGGGTAATCTGTTGTCTGCAGCGTATGGGGTCCATGATGACGACTTTTTTTGGACAAAGAGGTCCTGTGATTGATTTTGAGGCTGCCCTTAAGTCCGATACCGACCTTTATGCCCGCTTTTTCAGGAATATGCTGGAGGAGGGCGTTTATCTGGCTCCATCCCAATTTGAGGCAGGCTTTATCTCCCTGGCCCATGGATGGGATGTGATTGAAGAGACCCTCAAGGATGCTGAATCCGCATTCAAGAGTCTTGGTTAGGAGGAAAGAAATCAGGGGCTGGTTTGATACAAATGGATTGACAGTTGTGTTTTCCTGTGCTAATTGATAATTCAATCCTCTAGGAAGGCTTTTGGGAAGTTTTTTAATAATATTAAAATGAATGAGGCCCCGTTCAGTTTGGTTAACGGAGTAGCCTGTTGGCAAACAAGTTATGGTGATACATGGGCACTATAAAAAAGGAACTTGCATCGCAGTTTCGCGGGTTCAGTGTTGCCAGTGCTATTGCCATGTCAGTGGCTTTTTCCATCTTTGCCGGAGTGATTACAGGGCATTATCTGGATCTTTGGCTATTTGACGGGCAGAGTCATTGGCTTACCATTATCTGCCTTTTTTTTGGGATTGCCGGGGCTGTTAAGAATTTTATTATTTTGACCAAGCGTTTTAGCAAGGAACCTGAGAAAAAAAAGGGGAAAGACCAGCCTGAGATACATATTTCAGGTCGCTAAGATAATGTTTAGAGCAGTAATCAGCGGGCATATAGACGAACATTTCATAAAGTACTATAAGTGTGCTAACTGGGCACTTTTGGTCTTGATGGCGCTTGTGGCCAATATGGTATCTTCTCTTGATATGGTCACAGGTATCCTGGCCGGCGGGTTTGTAGCCAATCTAAATTGTATAGGGCTTGAGCGCGATTGTAAGCGCATGGTGCGCTGGCATACTATAGTTGTTTATTACGGAGGGCTTGCTGTCAGATTGGGGCTTATTACCTTGGCGGCGACGGCGGCCTTTTTAATATTTCCTAAATTAGTTTCACCCATAGGTTTTCTTATAGGCCTTTCGGTTGTGGTGATAAACTTTTACATCTTATTATTGGCTATGGTGATTCAAAGAGTTCGTTTTAAGGAGGCTGTCTAGCCATGGAACACCCGTTACTATTTTTGAGTATTTTATTGGATGCCATCGGGCTGCCTGCCCATGGGGGAGAGGGCGTACTTGCAAAGGTCCTTGCCCCACACATGCAGTATAGCTATCTTGCCATGATTCTATGTATTGTCCTGGCCAAGGCAGCTACCAGCAGAATGGAGATGATTCCTACCGGTATGCAGAACGTCATGGAGATGTTTGTGGGAGGTCTTGATGACTTTCTCTACGAGCAGACCCACGACAGAAAAAAGGCCATGATCATCTTTCCGATGATTGCCACATTTGCCTATCTGATAATTCTCTCCAACTACATGGGGTTGATCCCGGGCTTTATGTCCCCTACTGCCAACCTCAACGTGACACTGGGTCTCACTGCCGTTTCAATATTTACATACCATGCATTAGGGTTCAGGTTCCATGGAATAGGGTATCTCAAGCACTTCATGGGTCCTGTTCCGGCCATGGCTCCTATCATGATACCCATAGAAATTTTCAGTCATATCGGTCGTATCCTTTCGCTCTCCATACGACTTTTTGGAAACATGGTATCCAAGGAGATCCTTCTTGGTTTGCTGTTTATGCTGGCAGGGCCTTATCTGGCACCGTTGCCGATCATGGTCCTGGGTTGCCTGGTCTGTCTGATTCAGACGTTTATTTTCATGATGCTCTCCATTGTGTATTCAGTGGAGGCCATGGCGGAAGGACATTAATAACTTAGCGAAGAAGGCCAAATTAAACATATTTTATTTCACACAGGAGGGAATAACGTGAAAAAAGTTTCTCTGGTTTCTGTTTTGTCTGTATTAATGGTTTTGGGTTTTGTCGGTCTGGCATTGGCTGCTGATGGTGACGTCGAAAAAGGTGGCCACATGAGCTTCCTTATGGCTGCCTCGGTCTTGGCTGCCGGTCTTGCCGTCGGTATCGCCGCATCCGGATGCGGCGTTGGTATGGGTCATTGCGCCAAAGGTTGCCTTGATGCGACTGCACGCAACCCAGAGCTTGCCGGTAAATTTACTGTTACCATGTTCATCGGTCTGGCTCTGATTGAGTCACTGACAATTTACGCATTGGTCATAGCCTTGATCGCTCTTTATGCCAACCCAATGCTGCCTGCTCTCAAAGGAATCTTCGGACTATAAATAGCCCAAGAAGATACAACTGAGAAAGAGTCTATAGGGCCACGGGGTCTCATTTACCCCATGGCCCTATTTTTTTGTTATGGCCGGAGGGCCTTCAGCCACGATGTTGCCTCCGTCTGGTCCCCCGCCCGGTCCCACTTCTATTATCCAGTCTGCAAGATTCAATATCTCAGGCTGATTCTCGATAAGTATGACCGAGTGGCCCTGCTCAAGAAGTTCGTCAAGGACCGGAATAAATCTTTCCAAGTCCCTTTGGTGGAGGCCGCAGGATGGCTCATCCATGATGTAGATCGTGGGGTCATGGGCCTGCTTTGCGAGTTCCCTTGCGAGCTTGAGTCGCTGGGCCTCTCCGCCCGAGAGTGTACAGGCGGGTTGCCCAAGCTTGAGATATCCAAGCCCGATCCTTTCGATAACCTCCAGAGGGCGTCTTATCCTGGGTATCCTGGCAAAAAAATCCGCCACATCCTTTACTGTCATGTCCAGGATTTCCGCCATGGTCAGCCCCTTATACCTTATTCCAAGGGCCTCCCTGTTGTAGCGCATCCCTCCGCAGAGGTCGCAGGTTGTCTTGATTGAAGGGAGATATTGCAGGTCCAGATCAATAAAGCCCTGGCCTTTGCACCTTTCACACCTGCCGCCCTTGCGGGTGAGGCTGAAGTAGCCTGCCTTATAACCCCGGCTTCTGGCCTCCTGCGTTCTGCAAAATAGGCCTCTTATGTGGGTAAAAATACCCATATACGTTGCAGGCATTGAGAATCGGGCCTTTGCAAGGGGTGACTGGTCTACCAGGATTGTCGCTGGCATAGTGGACAATCCACCATCTAGGATCAATTTTGTTTTTTCAGAAGGTCCATCTCGATGGTAACTGCGGATCGCATGATATAACTCGTCCGTCACCAGGGTACTTTTGCCGGAACCGGAAACACCTGTTACACAGACCAGGCAGCCAAGAGGGAATGCAACTGTAATGTCTCTCAGGTTATTTTTCTGTGCGTTGCAGAGGATTACCTGCCCAAAGTTTTTTCTTTTATGACCATGTCTTTTGAGACGTCTGTTTCCCTGGAGATACGGTCCGGTGACGCTGTCCTGGTCTTTTGCCATATCTCCGGCCGTGCCGGCAAAGACCAGGCGTCCTCCTTCATCTGCCGCTCCGGGACCCAGCTCAATTAAGTGGTCTGCCTTTCGAATGATATCAAGGTCATGTTCCACTACTATTATTGTGTTGCCCTGGTTTTTTAAATGGATAAGGTTCTGCCATAGGGCTTGCTGTTCGCACGGGTGCAGGCCTATTGTGGGCTCATCCAGTATATACAGAATCCCGGTCAGGTCCCGGCCGAGCTGGGCACCCAGGCGCAGCCTCTGGATTTCTCCACCTGACAGGGTTGTTGTCGGTCGATTGAGTTCGAGATAACCAAGACCCATTTCCTCTAAGGGCTTAAGCCGGGAGGAAATGGCCTCGATAATGCGGGCTCCGGCCTGGATGTTTTTAATTCCATGGAATTTTTCTGAAAATTCCATGGAAACGGAAAGTAGCCATAGGCAGGTCTTGTATACAGACCATGTCATGAGATCAGAAAAGGCCTTGTCTCCTATGCGGACACTTCGGGCAAATGGGTTTAACCCGGTCCCGCCGCATTTTCGGCAAGGTCGGGCCGATTTGTTTTTGCCCTTGCCGTTGCAGGAGATGCACATTCCATCCGGGTGGCTGGATGAAAATATCCTGGGGCTGAGAGCGGGAAAAGACTCCTGGCATTCAGGGCAGGTCATCTTCTCACTGAATGTAAGTGTCTCAGGCCTTTCCTCTTTTTTTACGGGTAGAATTTCTATCACCACGGAACCGTTTCCCTGGCTTAGGGCCAGGGAAAGAGAATCAGCAAGGCGTGAAAGGATCCCTGGTTTCACAATCAGGCGATCCACTACCAGTTCCAGGGACCTGGGTTTCTTGTCCAATGTTACCGGGGCATCCAGGGTAAATGGCTTTTTGTCTATTCTTACCCTGAGAAAGCCATCCTTTTTCAAATGGTTCAGTATGTCGTCCAGGGGAATCATATCCATCTTTCGAGTCAGGGGCGCCATCAGGATCAATTTTGTACCTTTTGGGAAATCCAGAATCCTGTCAGCCATCTGATCTACACTAAGGGTCCTGATTTCTATTTTGCACTTCGGGCAATACGGCCGGCCACATGTGGCGAAAAACAGGCGCATTAAGTCTGCTATGCCGGTGAGTGTAGCCACACTGGACCTAGGACTGCGAACAAATGGCTTCTGCTCAAGGGCAATAGGGGGAGGGAGACCCTTTATCGCATCCACCAAAGGCCTGTCCCATAGTTCGACAATACGCTTTACCGCCATACCCAGAGATTCAAGATAGCGATATTGACCCTCGGCAAAAAGCACATCTAAAGCCAGGGTTGATTTGCCGGAGCCCGAGGGACCGGTCAGGACCGTAATTTTCCCCAGCGGTATCGAAAGGTCAAAGCCTTTCAGGTTGTGTTGGCGGACATTGATGATGTCTATGGTTTGATTTGTCATGGTTTGTAAAGAATCCTTGTCCTGAGGACCAGGTTTTCAAGATTAGAATAAAAGACTTAGGTAACCGTTCACGCTAATGTGTCATGATTCGCGCTGCCATGTCATTTCGACCAAAGGGAGAAATCTTTACCATCCAGAACTCAGATCTTTCCAGTTTGGGTTCATCCGGTTCACTAATTG
>QNAY01000082.1 GCA_003645605.1 Thermodesulfobacteriota bacterium | reverse complement strand
TGTCTGAACGAAAACTAACCAAAACTGTCATTTCGAGCAAAGCGAGAAATCTTATCGTACTGAAAATACAGGCATTAAAGATTTCTCCCTACGGTCGAAATGACAAAAAGAGGGGTTTCCGTTCAGGCACTAATTAAGCCAATGCAAAAGCGTCCGGCGGCAATTAATCTGATTTGGCTTTTTATGATACTCTTGGCTACTGTTGTCGCCTCTTACAACGGCAGAATGAAGCAACTGGTTGATGCTTCATTCGAATCTGCAAAGAGTTCCGTCAATCTGGCGATCGGCTTGATCGGGATTATGGCACTGTGGCTTGGTCTTATGAAAGTCGCTGAAGCCGGGGGCTTGATGCGTCTTATTGCCCGCGCCATCCGTCCTGTCATGCACCGTCTGTTTCCAGATGTGCCTGCCGAGCATCCGGCCATGTCGGCCATGATTATGAATATGGCCGCCAACGCCCTGGGACTTGGCAATGCCGCCACACCAATGGGAATCAAGGCGATGATGGAACTCGACCGGCTGAATCCGAACAAGGGAGAGGCCACTAATGCGATGTGTCTATTTCTGGCGATCAATACGTCGAGCGTTACGATCCTTCCTCTGGGCGTAATTGGCGTGCGGGCAGCTGCCGGTGCTGCAGAACCCGCTTCCATTCTTATTCCTTCACTTATTGCAACAATTTGCTCTACCACAATAGCCATTATCGCTTCAAAGACCTTTGTTCGCTTTAGTAATCACAAAACACCCGTAGAGACAGTGAGCAAAGACCCTGAGGATACGGAACAGGATTTTGCCACTATCTACAATGGAGAAGAAGTCGATGAAGAACTTTACCCACCCGGATGGGTCGGCAGGTGGGCGGTCATACTGATCGTCCTTGCCTTTGCTGGTGGAGCCGCGTTTCGTCTAATTACCGGCACTGCTTGGCAAGATTTGAGCAGAGAGATTATTTCCTACTGGTTGGTACCTGTAATTATGTGCAGCCTTCTTTTGTTTGGTTATTTTCGGGGCGTCAAAGTATATGAAGCTGCTACCGCAGGCGCGAAAGAAGGGTTTCAGGTGGCAGTAAAGATTATCCCTTTTCTTGTAATGATCCTGGTTGCCATCGGCATGTTTCGGGCCTCAGGCGCTTTTGACCTGATGGTATCGGCATTCCAACCGTTTACATCAATGATCGGAATGCCGACGGATGCCCTTCCTATGGCCTTTATGAGGCCCCTTTCAGGCTCCGGGGCGTTTGGAATCATGAGTGAGGTGGTGAGCCGTGCCCCGGACAGTTTCTCATCCTTTTTAGTCTCCACAATGCAGGGTTCCACAGAAACCACTTTCTACGTCCTGGCAGTATATTTCGGTGCTGTTGGCGTAGTTCGGACCCGACATGCAGTAGCGGCCGCCCTGCTTGCAGATATGACAGGAATTATAATGGCGCTCGTTATGTGTCACATGATGTTCTAAGGTAAGTTAAGCGATTAGCGTTTAGCTTTTCAAGATAAATATGAATAAAAAACTATCCAACAAACTGAACCAGTGCCCTAAAAGAAGGATCAATGACTTTCATGCAATCACTAAATCACCAGATTATTCCCTTGTCTTATAAAAAGCATCAAAAGCCCTGTAGGTCATAAACAGGTCAGTCTTATGTGCAACCTCAAAGGGCGAGTGCATATTGAGCAGAGGAGGTCCCGCGTCGACAATATCCAGGCCGCGCTGGGCAAGATACTTGGCCACAGTACCGCCTCCGCCTTCGTCCACCTTTCCCAACTCTCCGGCCTGCCAGACTACTTTGGCATCGTTCCAGGCGTGCCTCAACCAGTTGACATATTCAGCATGAGCATCATTTGCTGAGTATTTTCCCCCTGAGCCGGTATATTTCGTCAGGCAAACCCCATGTCCGATCAGCGCATCATTACGTTCTTCATGGACTTCTTTATAATCAGGGTCTATCCCTGCTGTAACATCCGCTGAAATGGCCTTGGACGCTATAAGCATTCGTACGAGGCTATCCGCCTCGATTTGAAGCCCTCCATGCCGCAGGAGATCATACAACACCACCTCAAAAAAACTGGATTTGGCCCCTGTATTTCCGTCACTACCTATCTCCTCCTTATCAAGGAACAGGGCGACTGAGGTAACTTGAGGTTCCTCAAGTTCAAGGATGGAGTAAAGAGAGGCAAATGCACAGGATCTATCATCCTGCCCATAGCCACCTACAAAGGCCCGGTCCAGGCCCACATCCCTTGAGGTACCTGCCGGGACAATTTCCAGCTCCGCACTTATTAGATCCTCTTCCACCAGGCCGTATTTTTCGTTCAGTATCCTTAGAATACGTAATCTTACGCCATCTTGCAGGTCTTCAGGGCCTAAAAGAGGAAAACCCCCTATCAACACATTAAGTTTCTCTGCCGGTATGGCCTCTGAAATCTTTTTCTCACCCTGCACCTTACGGGCAAGATGTGGCAAAAGGTCATTTATCGTAAGCACAGGATCATGAGGATCCTCACCAAACTCAATAGAAATCGCGCTCCCGTCTTCTTTCAGTGCCAGACCGTGGATAGCCAGAGGACGGGCTACCCAGTGAAACTTCTTGATTCCTCCGTAATAATGAGTCTTTAAAAAGGCCATCTCCAGATCTTCATAGAGGGGATTCTGTTTCAGGTCCAAACGTGGTGCGTCTATGTGTGAAGCAATGATCCTGACCCCATCACCGACGGGTGCTTTACCTGTTACGGCCAAAGCGGCGGCCTTCCCTCTAAAGGTCCACAATATCCGATTGGAACCGGGCCCGGCCTGTTCAAACGGCACAAAACCTCTCTCCTGCGCCTTGTTTGCAATGATGTTAACAGACTCCCGTTCGGTCTTTGCCTTACTTATAAAATCCTTATACTTGTTTGAATACACAAGGGTCTCTTTTCGGTCTTTAGCTGTAATCTGAGACCAAACAGGTCTTCGGCTACGGCATAGATCCTTTTCAAGGCGTTTCCATTCGGTTTTAGAAAGACGTTTTTCGTTCATTTTCTTTTCCTCATTCTGGGCCTGAAGGGTATAACCTTATCTTTTTTTGAACAGGCTGGTTCTTTTTCTCCGGATTTCACTATTGGCAAAAGCGGTCGCACTTTATCACACTTCACACCACCCTTTTTACAGATATCAAAAATTCCTTCAACCTGGCTGTCTGTCGCGGACATAATAGACACAAAGGCTCTCTTGATTCCATGTCTTTTAACAATATCAGGTATGTCTTCCCTGTCTCCAAAAACTTTAATGCCATGAATTATCTGACCCTTTTTCGCAGGATCGTCATCAATAAAACCTACCGGCAGATAGTCATGATTTGAATTATGCCTAAGTTCCCTCAGAAACAGATCTCCGCCATCCCCTGCTCCCACTATTAGAATAGGTATTGAATTGCTGCGCTCGGCCTGCAGACTGAAATATTCCTTAAAGAGACGCATAAGTAAACGGACCCCACCTATCATTATCAAAGTCAATATGGCATCGTTCAGGAAAAGAACTCTGGAATAACCTTCGAAGCGGTAAATATATAAAAGCAATCCGACAATAATTAGGGAGCTGACCATAACTGCCTTAAAAATCCGCCACATATCTCCAATACTCACATACCGCCATTGACCTCTATACAGCCCAAAGATCCAAAAGCAACACAGCTTGACAGGGATAATCAAAGTAAGAGATTTTTCTATAAGCTGTTGATTCCACAAACTAATAACACCGTCGTATCGAAGAAGATAAGAAGTCAGATAGGCGATGCTTATAAG
Organism: Thermodesulfobacteriota bacterium; assembly: GCA_003645605.1. Lineage (GTDB taxonomy): Bacteria > Desulfobacterota > Dissulfuribacteria > Dissulfuribacterales > UBA3076 > UBA3076. Next base: position 2,506 of record QNAY01000082.1, on the reverse strand, counting down.
CACAGTATCCACCACTGCCTGAAGAATTTGCTTTTTGTTAAGTATTCGGGATAAAAGTGAGGAGCGTCGAAACACAGTATCTGAATCCCCTGCCTTGCTATTATAAACAGTGCCGTTCAAGTGTGTAAGGAATGTTCCGAAAAACAAGGAAATCACTGCTATCACACTCAGCATAACCAGGAGTCCCTGAGCGCTTTGGTATGACAGGTATAAGGCTAAGGCTGATATGCTTCCCGCCCATGCCATAAGTGTTAACACAGTCCTTTTTTCTGAATATCCCAGCAAAACCATGCGATGCGAGGTATGATCACGCCCTCCCCTGGAAATAGGTCGTCCGGTCTGGACCCTAGTAAAGGATACAAGGGCAGTGTCAAAGAGTGGTATAAGCAGGACAGCCACAGGGACCACCAGCACCAGCACCAGGCTGGTAACTCCGGTATAACCCCCGGCTGCCGCAGGTAGCCCTGACGTCCAAGTACCTGTTACGGTCAGACCGGCCAGGAGAAAGCCCAGAAAGAGACTCCCGCAATCTCCCATAAATATTTTTGCGGGATTAAAGTTATATATCCAGAATCCGGCAGTAGCCCCCGCGAGGAGTATAGCCGGCAGACCTAATAGAATCGGACCTCCAAGTTGGCTATATACCCAAAGTGAACAGGCAGCTATAAACGAAATGCCAGCCGCCAGACCATCCATGTTATCTAAAATATTGATCGCATTAGTGATACCTACTAACCAAAAAAGCGTTAAAATTATGGATACAGCAGGATGCTCTAGTCCTTGTATCCTTACCCCCCCAGCCACAATCAGAGCAGAGATGATTAATTGCCCTATAAATTTACTTTGAGGCGACAGGTCGTTAACATCATCAATTATCCCCAACAAGAACATAGCACTTGCTCCCAGAGTCAGGACAAGCATGGGAGATGAGATTTCCCTGAGAAACAAATTGGGAAGCATAAATGACAAGAATAACGCAATGCCTCCCAGAAGGGCCGTTGGACGCCTATGCCACCGATCCTCCCTGGGCTGAGCCATAAAGCCAATGCGTCTCGAGAGCCAGATCACGCATGGAGTCAGGAAAGCACTTAGTCCAAAGGAGTAGAGAAAAAAAAGGCCTGCATCAAGGAGGGTAATCGACATACTAAATCATGGAACGAAAATATTCTATGGTGCTTTCAAGAATCGTATCAAGAGGCGTTTGTGGAACAAAACCTATTAAGCTGTTCAGCTTTTCAGATGAAGGAACCCTGCGCATCATGTCTTCAAAGTCTTTGCCATAGGCCTGTTCATAAGGAATATAGACTATTTCAGACTTACTCACAACAAGAGACTTAATGCGCTCGGCAAGCTCTGATATAGAGATTTCCTCTGTGCCCCCAATATTTACTACTTCACCGATCGCCTCTTCGCACTCCATAAGCCAGCATATGGACTCAACTACATCCCCGACATAAGTGAACGTGCGGGTCTGCCGGCCGTCACCAAAAACTGTTATAGGCTCATCCCTCAGCGCCTGCTGAATAAATCTGGGCACTACCATCCCGTAAAGACCTGTCTGCCTGGGACCTATGGTATTAAAACAACGGAATATCCCCACGTTAAGCTTTTTGGTACGATGATATGCAAGCGCGGTAAATTCATCTACAAGTTTTGAAGCTGCATAGCTCCACCGCATGGTACTGGGAGGACCATAAATTAAATTGTCATCCTCTTTAAGAGGGGCGTGCATATGTTTCCCATAGACTTCCGACGTTGATGCTATGAGTATTTTTTTCTTATATTTATTAGCCAGCTTAAGCGCAATTTCCGTCCCGCAGATATTGGTTTCGATAGAGGAAAGCGGATTCTCTATGACATATTTGACACCTACGGCAGCAGCAAGATGAACTACTGCATCACATTGCCGGATAAGGCTATCCATCCTATCTTTGTTCAGGATAGTGTCGTTTATATATTGAAACTTCGAATCACCCTGCAGGTGAACTATATTTTCAAAGAAACCGGTGGAAAGATCATCTATAACTGAGACATATTTTCCTTTAGAAATAAGGTAATCACATAGATGAGACCCGATAAAACCGGCTCCGCCCGTCACTAAAATATTCATGCGCAAATCTCTCCGGATATTAGCTTGTAACCGTTTACGGGTTCAGGGTTCAAGGTTGTTTTTCTATTCTCACGTTTTCTCCATTCAAAATTCACGAATCAACCGCTCAAATTTTCGGTAAACCCCGAATATCTTAACCCTTGAACTCTGAACCTTTGAACCCGTGAACGGTTACATTAGCTGTAACCGTTCACGCTAATGTGTCATGATTCGCGCTGCCATGTCATTTCGACCAAAGGGAGAAATCTTTACCATCCAGAACTCAGGTCTTTACAGTTTGGGTTCATCCGGTTCACCAATTGATTCTTCTTCTCTCTTCGCCATTTCTTTATTTCTTTTTCTCTGGCAATAGCAGCAGTTACGTCTTGCGTTTCTTCAAAATAAACCAGCTTGTTC
>QNAY01000081.1 GCA_003645605.1 Thermodesulfobacteriota bacterium | reverse complement strand
GATAGTGATGATATGAAAGCAATAGGGAAAGCCGGATGCGGGAAATCTGCATGTCCGGTTTGACGAGGAGGAGCAGGGAAACTTGCTCCTTACTCTACTGGTTCATTGTTTATCAAGAATCCTTTTCGCCGCATCCTCAAGCTGTTTTATGGTTTCCGGTTTATCTGTGGTATCCTGGGTTTCAGCTTCGATCTGTTTCACAACTCTGTCAAAGTCGCTTTCGAACAGACGGTCCTGCACAATGCGGTATTTTTCATACTTACTCTCGGCAAAGTCTCTGGCGATTTCCGCTGTCACCTTTCCGCTGCCCCGCAATATCTCCCGCTCATCAAACTCCAAAAACAGGTCAAGCCGCTTTGCCCGATCCTCGGCCAACTCATTGTAAAAGTTTATGTTGTACTGTTTGCCGTCTGAGGCAGTTGTTCGGAATTTCCGAATAACTGAGTCCTGCTCCAGTTCACCGCTGGAAAAAATATTTTTCAGATGCTCGTTGATGGTAGGAACGGTGACATCAAACAGCGTGGCCATCAGTTTCTGTGTCAGCCAGATGGTTTCGTCCTCATAGCGGACCTCAATGTTTTCCTCACCGCTTTGGGCTGTAAAAATCAAAAATTCTGCTGTGCTGTTGCGGATTAATTTAGAATTGACAGTGGATAATGGAGAATTTTTCTGTTTCATATAGCCCTCTCCTTACCTCTGCTTGTCTTGATAATGCTTGTCAGCAACTTGATCAACTCGGTGATATCAGGCTTGATTGAAGAAAATCCTTTCTCTTCCAAAGTTTCAGACTGATAAAGCAACTCAATCCAGTAATCGGTTTCATTGGCTTCCTTTAACGCAATCGCCATTTTATGAATAAAGTCAGCTTTGCTTTCCGCCTGCTCCGCTTCGCGAACCAGCGCGCCAATAGCCGTACCACTGCGCAACAATTGTTTGCTTAATACATATTCCCTCTTCTCATCCTGCAGGAATCTGTGCCATTTGATGATACGCAACGCAAAGGCAAACGACTTCTCTTTGACGATATTCTTCTTCAATGGATAACTTCCTTCATTTTCCATTCTCAATTTTCCATTTTCAATTCCCGCAAATACTTGTTCAGCTCCTTCTGTGTCTTCGCCAGCTCCGCCTCTATATCCTGAATCTCTTCTTGAACGGCAGGAATATCAATGTCCTCCTCTTCTTCAAAGGTATCAACATAGCGGGGGATATTCAGATTGAATTCGGCTTCCTGAATCTCTTCCAGTGTAGCCAAATGCGAGTATCTTTCGCATTCCGCAAATTCCCGGAACGTCGAGACGATCTTTTCGATATCTTCATCCCGTAAGCGGTTCTGCTTTTTGCCGTCCCTGAACTCGCAGCTTGCGTCAATAAAGAGAACGTGTTTATCCCGTTTGCTTTTTGCCTCGGTCCAAGGTTTTCGGCCCTTGTTGAAAACGAGGATTGCTGCCGGTATACCGGTGCCGTAGAAAAGTTGAGCTGGAAGCCCGATAACCGCCTCAAGGATATTCTCTTCGATGAAATGCTTGCGGATGACGCCTTCCGCCCCGCTACGGAACAGGACCCCATGAGGAACAATGACTCCCACTTTGCCTTCTCCCTCAAGCGCTATTTCGACCATGTGGCTTATAAAGGCGTAATCGCCCCGGCTCTTTGGGGGAACCCCGCGCCAGAAGCGATTTAACTTGTCATGGCTTGCGTTTTCGTGGCCCCATTTATCCAGAGAGAACGGAGGATTGGCGACCACAATATTGAACCGCATCAGTTCGTCCTTCTCGATAAGCTTGGGATTGTTGATGGTGTCGCACCATTCAATGCGGGCGGAATCCATTTATGATTATTTTGGGGCTGGCCGGACTATCCAGCTCCGGGAAATCGAAATGAGCCCCCATTTCCCGATTCCTGCGAGCGACTTTTGGTTCGAAACTTTGAGTGCTTCAGGCGTTATCGAACCGCATCCGGTTGAATTTTTCTGGCTTGATAAAATGGGCGTTTGCGTAATGGCCCTATATAAGATGTACATCAGGAGGTATCAATACCACTAAACGACGCATTATTAACGTATTTTATAATCCCTTTGGAATTCTCGCTCCAGGGTCTTTCGCCTCATGGTCTCCCGCTTGTCATACAATTTCTTCCCCTTGGCCAGGGCGAGTTCCACTTTTGCCTTACCATTTTTGAAATAAATCCGAAGCGGTATCAGGGTATATCCGCGTTCCTGAATTTTTCCCATCAACCTCCGGATTTCCCGGCGATTGAGAAGGAGTTTTCTAGCCCTTGTCGGGTCCAGCTTACCGACATTGACCGCATAGGGATATGGGGATATGTGCACGTTGTGGAGCCACGCCTCGCCATACCTGAAGCCCACATATCCATCGCCAAGACTGGCCCTTGCTTCCCTCAGGGACTTGACCTCCGGCCCAAGAAGGACAAGGCCTGCCTCCAAGGTACTTTCTATGTGATACAGATGTCTGGCCTTACGATTCTGGCAGACGATCTTTATTCCTTCGCTATTTATTTTTTTCAAATTGAGTACCTTCAATCCCTCGTAACCGTTCACGGGATTACTACGCCGGTTTTACGGCAACTCACCGAACTGTAAGCGTTTACAGGGTACTGCAGATGCGAGGCGGCGGATACGCAGACGTACTCCCTGTACTTCAAGTGCCCGACAACAAAGCAAATGCGGTGCCCTGTGAACGCTTACGCATTATTATTCACCTGTTCGTATTCTACCTTAAATCCGGCATAACCCAACAAATCATTCATGCTTCCAGTAAGCTCAGGACTTATACTGACATTATATTCCTCAGGGAGGCTTAGAATTACCCTGCCTTTCTCCTTGAGAGTAATAACCAGTTTCACAGGGTATGATCCATGATATTTGTTGAATAGATCCTGCAAGGGCTTGAACACCGTGGGTCCTATCCCATCTCCTTGAAGTTCGATCAAGAATCCTTTTACTCGCTGTTTACAGGCTTTATCCAGCGGTTCTATGGAATTAGCAAGTATCTTGTTGATTTTCTTGTCATCTTCCTTTTTGAGGGTCCCTGCCACCCATAACGGCAAATCATCATCAATTAATTCTTTTGCCTTTGCGTATATTTCCGGGAAACAAACCACTTCAATAGAACCATGTAAGTCTTCAAGAGTCAAAAAGGCCATTCTCTCTCCTTTTTTTTTGGTGGTGATTTCCTTTTTGCTCCGAATTATCCCCGCAAGACCGATCTGGCTCCCATCAATCATCCCGGAAACATTGCCTGTATGTTCACCGGCCATCCTGGAAAGGTCATCCCTGTATGGGTCCAGTGGATGACCACTGATATAAAATCCAAGATAAATTTTTTCATTGGCAAGGCATTCAAGCTCAGGCCATTCAGGTATATCAGGCAGGATCAGCGCGGACTCCTGTGGTTTCTCAGGAGCTGCCTTGGCCATAAAGTCAAAAAGAGACATCTGGCCGGAAAGACGTTCCTGTTTTTTGGATTGGCCAAGATCCAGGGCTGCGTCCAGGACGGCAATCAATTGCGAACGTCTGTGCCCAAGAGAATCAAAGGCCCCGCACTTTATAAGACTTTCAAGCATCCGTTTGTTAACCTTTCTGAGATCAACCCTGGAGCAGAAGTCCTCAAAGCCGGCATACCGACCATTTTTTTCTCTTTCCCGGACAATGACCTCTATTGCGCCTGCTCCAACATTTTTTACAGATGCAAGGCCAAAGCGGATACTCTCCTCCTCTATTGTAAAATCCACATTGCTATGGTTGATGTCCGGTGGGAGAACTTGAATGTCTCTTGCCCTGCACTCGCTTATGAACTTCACCACACCATCTGTATTTCCCATTTCGTTGGATAACAGTGAAGCCATAAAGGGCACCAGATAGTGCGTTTTTAACCACGCAGTCTGATAGGCTATCAGGGCATAGGCTGCGGAGTGGCTCTTGTTAAAACCATATCCTGCAAATTTTTCCATTAAATCAAAAATGATCTTGGCCTTGGAAGCCGGGATGCCATGCTCTATTGCACCTGACTGAAAACGGTCCCGCTGTGCGGCCATTTCCTTATAATCTTTTTTGCCCATGGCCCTTCTCAGGATATCGCCTTCACCAAGGCTGTACCCTGCCAGTACCTGGGCTATTTTCATCACCTGTTCCTGGTAGACTATGACCCCATATGTCTCCTTGAGAATGGGCTCAAGCTCCGGCAGGAGATAGGTTACTTCAACCTCTCCGTTTTTGGCCTTTACAGCCTGGTCCACCATGCCGCTTTCCATGGGTCCCGGCCGATGGAGGGCCACCAGGGCTATTATGTCAGTAAAGCCGGTGGGCCTCATGCGCTGTAAAAGGTCCTTCATGCCCGGGCTTTCAAGCTGAAATACTCCGGTGGTATTCCCGCTTGACAGAAGCTTATATGTCTCAGGGTCATCCAGGGGAATCTTGGCCAGGTTAATATCCGTCCCAAGGTGCTCTTTGATAAGCTTGAGGGCCGTATCTATTACAGTCAGGGTCCTCAGCCCGAGAAAGTCGAACTTGATGAGCCCTGTCTTTTCCACATACTTCATGGCAAACTGGGTGACAGTCTCGCCGTGTTGACCTTTGGTAAGGGGCAAATATTCCACCATGGGTCTGTCTGAGATAACCACTCCCGCCGCATGAGTTGAGGCATGACGTGGAAGACCTTCAAGGGATCGCGCGACGGTAAGGAGTTCTGCTATCTTCGGGTCTTTTTTTTCAAGTTGATCAAGTTTCGGTTCGAGCTTGACGGCCTTTTCAAGGGTAATATTGAGCTGATCAGGGACCAGCTTGGCTGTACGGTCCACTTCCGGATAAGGTATTCCAAGGGCTCTGCCGACGTCTCTGATTACTGCCTTGGCTTTCATCTGGCCGAATGTGATTATCTGAGCTACAAAGTCCTCGCCGCCATACTTTTCCGTAACATATTGAATTACCTCATCCCTTCGGTTCATACAAAAATCTATATCTATGTCAGGCAGGGATTCCCGCTCAACATTCAAAAATCTCTCAAAAAAAAGGCCGTACTTTACCGAATCGATGTCTGTAATCCGCATGGCATAGGCCACCAGGGAGCCTGCAGCAGATCCCCTGCCCGGGCCGACCGGTATGGACTGAGACTTTGCCCAGTTAATAAAATCAGCAACTATGAGGAAGTAAGAAGCAAAACCCTTTTCTTTTATGACCGATATCTCTGTCTCAAATCTTTCCCTGTATGGGGCCTGTTCTTCTTCGTGGATTCCATCCTCCAGAAAACGCTCCTTAAGCCCCTTTCTGGCAACGGCCTCAAAAAGCCCGCTGTAGGTCTCGTCCTTCTTTATCGGATAGAGGGGAAAGTGCCGTTTTCCAAGTTCCAGCTCTACATTGCATTTCTCAGCTATCTCACCCGTCATGGCCACGGCATCAGGATAGTCTTTAAATCTCTCGGCCATCTCCTCGGGAGAAGTGAAGTAGAGCTTATCCGTGGAGAAGCGCATCCTATTGGTATCATTTACTGTCTTGTTAGTTTGTATACACAGCAGGACATCGTGGGCCTTGGCATCCTCAGGGGCCAGGTAGTGACAATCATTTGTGGCAACCACAGGGAGCCCCAGTTCTTTACCAAGATCCACCAGCCCCTGGTTTACGATTGTCTGCTCGGCTATATCATTTTCCTGTATTTCCAGATAAAAACGGTCTTTAAATACGCTTGCATAGGTCTCTGCAAGGGCCTTTGCCTTTTTCCTGTCTCCATGGAGAATGGCAGCCGGAATCTGACCGTGGAGACAGGCAGAGAGTGCTATAAGACCCTGGTTTAAATCTTCCATAAGCTCAAGATCCACCCGCGGCTTGTAGAAAAAGCCTTCAAACTGGGCGGCACTTACGAGTTTCAGGAGATTCTTGTATCCAGTGTTATTTTGCGCCAGCAGAACAAGATGAAAGGCGGCTTCCCTTGAACTCCGGGCACTCCTGTCCTTACGTCCCTTGGGTGCAACATAGACCTCACACCCGATAATAGGCTTAATATTATGCTTTAGGGCTTGCTCATAAAATCTTAGTGTTCCATACATATTTCCGTGATCTGTCATGGCTACGGCCTTATAGCCATATTCCACGGCCTTGGGGAAAAGGTCCTTCAGCCTGATAGCACCGTCAAGGAGACTGTATTCCGTATGAAGATGGAGGTGAGCGAAAAAATTGGGTGATTTGGTGATTTGGTGATTTGGTGATTGCATAGATTCTATCTGCTCCGTGCCGTCTTCCTTGAACTGGCAAATATAGCCAGCAGTTCATTTGCTTCTT
>QNAY01000080.1 GCA_003645605.1 Thermodesulfobacteriota bacterium | reverse complement strand
CTGAACGAAAACCCCTCTTTTTGTCATTTCGACCGTAGGGAGAAATCTTTAATGCCTGTATTCTCAGTACGATAAGATTTCTCGCTTTGCTCGAAATGACAGTTTTGGTTAGTTTTCGTTCAGGCACTAAATAAATGAATTAGGTATCCTTCATCCGCTGGTTTACACTTATTCCCAAAAAGGGTGTATTATAGAATCGAATGCTGGATGCCGAAACTGGAAATTAGAAATTAGAAACTTGAAATTAGAGCTGAAGCTGATTAAGCCATTTTTTATCCAATTTCTAATTTCCAATTTCTAATTTCACTATTGAACTTGTAAAGAAAGGTAAGAAATTAATGAAGGTTACAGTCGAAGACATAGGTCCTATTCAGAAACGTCTCTCAGTAGAAATACCCGCTGACGTGGTATCTAAGGAGTTTAGCAGCGCGTACAACCAACTGAAAAAGGAAGCAAATATTAAGGGTTTCAGAAAGGGCAAGGCCCCTCGCAGCATACTGGAGCGTCAATACGGTCCACAAGTGGAAAAAAAGGTGCTTGAGAAGCTTATTAAAGATAGCCTGCCCGATGCCCTTAAGGAGGCAAACGTGGAGTTGGTACTTGATCCCCAGTTGGATTCAACCTCTCCCTTAAAGGCCGCTGAGGCTTTTTCTTATTCAGCCCTCCTGGACCTCTGGCCTCAATTCGAAGTGCCAAAATATAAGGGCCTTGAACTGGAAGAGCCTCTGGTGGAGGTAAGTGAAGAGGAGATCCGGGAGCAAATGGAGGCTTTGCTACGCCATTTTGCAACAGTGGAGTCTGTGGAAGAAGACCGCCCTGTAGAAAAGGGAGATCTTGCTATAATTGATTATGTGGGGGAGATAGATGGTGAGCCTGTGGATGGCCTTTCGGAAGAAAATTATTATCTGGAAGTTGGCGCCGGCTATTTCAATTCCGTGTTTGAGGAACAACTGCCGGGAACGACTAAAGGTCCTGAGAAGTCTATTGAGGTCAGCTATCCTGATGACGCTTTAAACGCAAAGGTTGCCGGCAAAACTATCCAATTCAAGGTGGTGTTAAAAGACATAAAAAAACGAATATTACCCGAATTGGACGATGATTTTGCCAAAAAAATCGGAGCAGACCTCAAGACCGTTGAAGATTTGAGGGCTCGTCTGGCTAAACAGTTGGAGACTGACAAGCAAAAAGCCGCGAAAAGCAGTCTGAGACAGCAATTCCTGGAACAATTGAGGGAACAGGTGGATTTCCCCATACCTGATAGACTGATTGAGGCCAAGCTTACACAAATGGTGGATAACGTGATAAGTCATCTCCAGGAACGTGGTATGGACCTTGAGAGAGCCGGGATGTCGGAGGACCGGCTTCGCGCGAAGATGCGGGAAGACGCTGTCAGCCAAGTGAAGACTGAGATTATCTTGGACAAGATAGCCGAAGCGGAAAATATTGCCGTGGACCATGACGAGGTTTCCGAATATGCTAAGTACGCGGATAGCCAATCCCAAAGGCTGGGTGTGGACAAGCAGCAATTGCAAAACGCAATGGTGCAGAACGTTCTTCCCAAGTTGCGGGCAAAAAAGACCGTGGAGTTCCTTTTAAAACAGGCGGTTGTAAAGCCGGCATCTCAGGAGGTTGATTAAATGCCGCTGATACCTATTGTTATAGAGCAGAGTCCCAGGGGCGAGAGGGCCTATGATATATATTCGCGTCTCCTTAAAGAACGCATAATATTCTTGGGAGGCGTAGTCGATGATGAAATAGCCAGCCTTATTATTGCCCAGTTACTTTTTCTGGAAGCGGAAGATCCCAAAAGGGACGTAACACTTTACATAAACTCACCCGGTGGGATGGTTACCGCTGGTTTAGCTATTTATGACACTATGCAATATATCAGACCTGATGTAAGCACACTTTGCCTTGGCCAGGCTGCCAGTATGGGTGCGATGCTTCTTGCCGCAGGCGCTAAAGGTAAACGTTACACCCTTCCCAACGCAAGAATCCTGATCCATCAGCCCATGGGGGGATTTCAGGGCCAGGCAACAGATATTGATATCCATGCCAGAGAAATTTTGAGGCTGCGTCAGAAGTTAGATGAAATTCTTGCGGCCCATACTGGTCAGCCTCTTGAGAAGATTCAGGAGGATACGGAGAGAGACTTTTTTATGAGTGGGGAAGAGGCCGGGGAGTATGGTCTTATAGATGAAGTTATTGCAAAACGTGATATCACTCCCCAGGAGGATAAGCCGAATGGCTAGGACGAAAGATTTTGAAAATCAGGGTGGTTTACATTGCTCATTCTGTGGAAAGGGCCAGGAAGAAGTGAAGAAGCTTATAGCCGGCCCGAGTGTATACATTTGTGATGAATGTATAGAACTCTGCAATGATATAATAGCAGAGGAATATGATGGGGAAGACGAGGCCGGCGGTGCAGAGAACAAGATCCTCAAGCCCGCTGAAATAAAGGCTCTTTTGGACGAGTATGTGATCGGTCAGGAGATGGCCAAGAAAATCCTCTCTGTTGCGGTACACAACCATTATAAACGCATCGACTCCGGGATAAATATGGAGGATGTGGAACTTCAGAAAAGCAACATCATACTTATTGGGCCAACCGGCAGTGGAAAGACCCTCTTAGCTCAAGTTTTGGCCAAAATCCTTAATGTACCATTTACATTGGCAGATGCCACTACACTGACAGAGGCAGGCTATGTAGGGGAGGATGTGGAAAATATTATACTGAACCTCTTGCAGGCATCTGACTACGATGTGGAGCTTGCAAGCCGTGGGATCGTATATATAGATGAGATTGATAAAATCGCAAGAAAGTCAGACAGCGCCTCCATTACAAGAGACGTGTCAGGAGAGGGCGTTCAGCAAGCACTTCTTAAAATCATAGAAGGTACCGTGGCCAATGTGCCCCCAAAGGGCGGGCGCAAACATCCCCAGCAGGATTTTGTTAGGATTGATACTACTAATATACTGTTTATTTGCGGTGGTGCTTTTGTAGGCCTGGATTCTATTCTCAAGACAAGAATGGGCAAGTTTTCCATAGGTTTTGGCGCGGATGTTCAGGGCGCACGGGATCTTTCGTTGGGAGAGATTCTCAAGGAGGTGCAGCCGGAAGACCTGATAAAATATGGGCTGATCCCGGAATTCGTCGGCAGGATTCCTGTTGTTGCGGCCCTGGAGGAACTGGATGAAGAGGACTTGGTAAAGATCCTCCGTGAGCCCAGAAACGCTTTGGTGAAGCAGTTCCAGAAGCTTTTTGCAATGGATGATGTTGATCTCCACTTTACCGATGGGGCAATAAGGGCCATTGCCCAGGAGGCCACAAAGAGAAAGACAGGCGCCCGGGGGTTGCGGGCTATTCTGGAGCAGGCCATGTTGAATGTGATGTATGAACTCCCATCCAGGGAAGGTGTTAAGGAGTGCGTGATAAGTGAGGATGTAATCCTCAATAAGTCAGAGCCTATACTTCTCTATGAACCTCAGGCCAAGGTGTCGATAAGTGCCTAAACGGATGCTGGCCATTAGCTATTAGCTATTAGTTTAATGATTATAGGATGTTTTGCTATTACAAACTTTCACCTTGTTGAATGCGGCTTCGCTGCCCCCTTTGGGGATTCAACAGGGTGAACCCGTTGGGTGTTATTTCTAATTAACGTAATATTTTGATTTTTCAAAGCTAAACGCTAATGGCTAATAGCTAAACGCTTAGCTTAGGAAATAACGATTTACGAGCTGTGACCTATGAGTGAAAAAAAGAAAAATTTGACGGTTTCACTTTTACCCCTTCGCGATATTGTCCTTTTCCCGCAAATGGTGGTCCCTCTTTTTGTAGGGCGTGATAAGTCGGTAGAGGCTATAGAGCAGGCCATGACTTTGGAGCAGGAGATATTATTAGCCGCCCAAAGGGATGCCAAGGTGGATGATCCAAAGGAGAAGGACATCTATCGGATAGGGACCCTGGGCACAATACTCCAGTTGCTTCGTCTGCCTGATGGCACGGTCAAGGTCCTGATAGAGGGTAAACGACGGGCCGAGATCAAGCATTATTTTCCCAATCAGGAACATTTTGTGGTGGAGGCAGAGCCATTGCCGCAAATATCAGATCGTTCATCTGAGATAGAGGCCCTTATACGAGTCACAGTTAGCGCCTTTGAGGAGTATACAAAATATAACAAGAAGATCCCCTCAGAAGTGGCCCTTTCTATTTTTTCCATAACGGATCCTTCCCGATTGGCAGATACCATTGCTTCCCACATACCGCTAAAGGTCCATGATAAACAGTCCCTGCTGGAGCAGGTTCATCCCGGCAGACGCCTTGAGCGGCTTTATGAACTAATGCGTTCTGAGATCCAAGTCGTCCGGATGGAACAGCGGGTGAAAGAGCGCGTTAAGAAGCAGATGGAAAAAAACCAGAAAGACTATTATCTTAATGAGCAGATAAGGGCTATTCAAAAGGAGATGGGCCAGAAAGAAGACTCCCAGGCCGAGCTAAAAGATCTTGAGCGCCGCATAAAACGCAAGCGTCTCACCAGGGAGGCAGCGGCCAAGATCCGGCGGGAATTCAAGAAGCTTAAGATGATGGCCTCTTTGTCCGCCGAGGCCACTGTAGTGAGGAACTATATTGACTGGATACTGGTTCTGCCCTGGTTTGAGAAGACCAGGGACAAACATGACATAGTTGACGCAGAGCAAATTCTCAACGAAGACCACTATGGTCTGGAAAAACCCAAGGAGCGGATTCTGGAATATCTGGCTGTTCAGACCCTGGTTAAAAAGATGAAAGGGCCGATTCTGTGTCTGGTCGGGCCTCCCGGCGTTGGGAAAACCTCACTTGCGAGATCCGTTGCCCGGGCCTTGGGGAGGAATTTTGTGCGTCTTTCCCTCGGAGGTGTAAGAGATGAGGCGGAAATTCGCGGCCACCGGCGGACATATATCGGCGCAATGCCCGGGAAAATCATCCAGTCGCTCAGAAAAGCCAAGTCCAACAACCCTGTGTTTTGCATAGATGAGGTGGATAAGATGAGTTCGGACTTCCGTGGAGATCCTGCATCCGCCCTCCTGGAGGTACTGGACCCAGAGCAAAACTTTGCTTTTAATGATCATTATTTGGATCTGGATTATGATCTTTCCCAGGTGATGTTTATCACAACCGCAAATGCCCTCCATACTGTCCCTTTACCCCTTCAGGATAGAATGGAAATCATAGAACTCCCCGGATACACTGAGGAGGAAAAGCTGGAGATAGCAAATGGTTACTTGCTCCCAAGGCAGCTTGAAGCCCATGGTCTGAAGCCTGAACGGCTCAAGATAAGTAATGGAGCAATCTTAGATATAATTCGTTCTTACACCAGAGAGGCCGGAGTCAGAAACCTCGAGCGTTTTTTGGCTTCAATCTGTCGCAAGGTGGCTATGGAAGTAGTGCGGAATCGAGAGAAAAGCCATGTGATCAAGGTCAACCAGTCGTCTCTTAATAAGTACCTCGGCGTTTCCCGCTATCGTTTCGGACAGACAGAAGAAAGCGCACAGACAGGTGTGGCTACCGGTCTTGCCTGGTCCGAAACCGGAGGGTCCCTGCTTCAGATAGAGGCCGTCCTTATGCCTGGAAAGGGTAAGCTAACCATTACAGGGAAGCTGGGTGATGTCATGCAGGAATCCGTACAGGCAGCTATGAGTTATGTGCGATCAAGGGCCCATGAGCTCAGGCTGCCCTGGGATTTTTATCAAAAAGTTGATATTCATGTACATGTACCCGAGGGCGGCATACCTAAAGATGGCCCATCGGCGGGTATCACCATTGCCACAGCAATAGCGTCCGCTCTGTTAAAGATTCCTGTCAGACACAATGTGGCCATGACAGGAGAGATCACTTTGAGGGGCAGAATACTCCCGATAGGTGGTCTTAAAGAGAAGCTCCTTGCTGCGAGACGCGGTGGTATTGAACATGTTTTAATGCCAAAGGAAAATGAGAGGGAATTAAAAGAAATTCCTGCCAAGGTGACGCGCTCTATTCATATCCAGCCGATTGAGCATATGGATGACGTGTTAAAATATGCCCTTGTCCTTAAAGATCCTGATAGCCTGTTTGCGGGTGGACCAAGTCCCTCAGAGATGCCATATTGGTTTTCAGAGCAGGAGCAGCAGCCTGAGATCCATGCACCTCATTAGTTTTGTGGTAAGCGTTCACGCCCATATTGTCATTTCGACCGAAGGGAGAAATCTTAAATGCCCATGACTGTGACATATTATGTGTATCTGCTCACAAATTGGAACAATAAAGTGATGTATCTGGGGGT
>QNAY01000079.1 GCA_003645605.1 Thermodesulfobacteriota bacterium | reverse complement strand
GATTTTTATTCGTCTTCAAGGCGCGAGGAGAGAGCATAACGGGTTATGTGACCGACGAGCAACACAGAAGCCGGATAAAAAAACAATCAAGATGGGTAAGTTATTTATTGCCGATTCCCTTAGCTCAATTCCTTGATATAAAAGGGATTGCCCAACCGGACGAGCTTCTGACTTCGTCTGAAGAAGACAGAGAACCAGGGGGCAACCAGAGAATAAAAGGCGGGAAAAGAGGGATGCTTCGGCGGTTGGAGAACGGGTCTGGAAAGATGTAAAAATCGTCCAAACCCTTTGAAAACAATGGGAAAAAGAAAACCCGTCGTCCTGGACGAATGACCCAGGAGAGACGGGTTGACTAAACTAAAATGGTGGAGGCGGCGGGAATCGAACCCGCGTCCGAAAGCATTCCACTCAAGCATCTACGTGCGTAGCCTGAATTTTTATTTTTCGCCTGATTTGCCTCACCCAGGCAGGGTCAAATCAGGCTAGCTTGGAGATTTTTGCTCCCAAAGGGACAAGCACCCAGAGGAAACTAGCCTGCTAAATTTTCACCTAATTCCAGTCCACAGGCATACCGGATTAGATGTGGCCGATCTAAGCGGCCAGTGCGTACTCGTAATCAGAGTCGGCGTTTGTGTTTTTTCCTGCTTTTTTGCGAGGTCGCAGGGCCCCGGCACGCCACTTAAGCTTCCATACCTCCGTCGAATCCAGTTCGCCCCCCATATTGAAAGGCACATAAAATTAATTTACACTTTATTTGATCTTTTATTTTGGCAGTGAAATTAGAAATTAGAAAATTGAAATTTGAAATTAGGAAAAACACAAAGATGTAAATACGTTACCTAATTTCGGATTTCCGTTTTCGATATCTGCATTCATTTCGTTTAAATTATAAGAAGTATATTAAGATGTGTCAACTTTAGCGCCTATCCCGTGAGGCGAGGTTAAGTGGCCTTTGGATGAGGGAGATAGTAATACCCTCTCGGTGACGGGACAGCCGGCCAGAGTGGCAGTGAAGTAGTTCATACTTATGCGTCGGCAGGGACCTACACTGCGGATGTCACAGTAGACGATGGTCATGGCAATATTGTAGGCAAAATTCTACAAATAGCAGTCAATGATGTTCCTCCTGCCAAGCCAACAATCGTCGTTATAAAAATACGTCTCGGGTAAAGTTTATATGCCGCCAGGGCCATAATACCAAAAGACCCGGTAGGCGCCGGGCGTTTCTTAATCCCTATCCTTTATTACCTTTTTTGGGATTTTGCTGATATCTTCACGAATGACATATAAGATATTGAACTCTTTCTTCAGTTCCTCTACCAAGGTCTCAAGCTGTTCATCGGATATATCCTTGATCCGTACATAGACCTCTATCCTCCCGGAAGATACGTGTTCCTGGCAGGTAAGGACACTTGCCAATCTCGCTTCGTGAGAGCGAATTATGTTAACCAGCTCGTTGAGAGAGCCGGGACTGTCCTTAATGTCAAAGGCTAACTGTATGGGGCTGCGATATATCCCGGTTATACTGACCATGACCTTAAAGATATCAGTCTGGGTGATCATGCCCACTACCTGGTCCTGATCATTAATGACCGGCAGGCCTGAGATCCGGTTCTCCAGCATTATCACCGCAGCCTTCTCAACGGAATCGTTTTCCCTGAGAGTCAAGGGATGGGACGTCATTATATCTTTGATTTTTGTTTCAGAGAGCAGGTAATAAAGCTCATGGTCATCCATGGATGCGTTCTTTGAAGGTGCGGCATCTTTTATGTCTCTGTCGCTGACAATCCCCACTATGCGATCTTGTTTAACAACGGGTATTCGCCTGATATTATGCTCCTTCATAAGTTGGCAGGCCTTCATTATTGAAATATCTTCATCTATGACTATTGGCTCAGTAGCCATCCATTGCTTAACAAGCATATCTTGTTCTCCTAGTGAATCCTAATGTTGAGCTGATATTGCAACTGCGCAGACCTTATACTCCGGTGTCTGTGCGATTTCGTCAATTCCCGGACTGGTTAACAGATTTGTAGGCGTCTCCGGGAAATGAAAGGCCATGAAGACTGAGCCGGGCTGGCTGCGCTCGGTCACCTTGGCCCGCACTGCGAGCTCGCCGCGCCTTGAGCGTACAATTACCATTTTGCCATCTACAATATCTATGCGTGAAGCATCATCCGGGTGGATCTCTACTTCTTCCTCCGGTGCCAGCCAGCGCAGTCCTTCACAGCGCAGTGTCATGGAACTATTGTTGTAATGGACCAGGCGACGACCTGTTATCAATATAAAAGGGTATTCCTTGTCCGGCGTCTCCAGGGTCTCTACATTCGGCAGTACTGAAAACCGTCCCTTGCCCCTGGTAAAGGTATCACGATGAAGAATAGGGGAGCCGGGATGGTCCCTGTCCGGGCATGGCCAGATGAGCCCTTTGCCATTCAGCCGGTCATAGTGTACACCGCCCATAACCGGAGTACATCGGGCAACTTCCTCCATGATTTCGGCCGGGCCGGCATAGGCCATATGGTATCCCATGGCCCCGGCCAGCCGACATGCGATTTTCCAGTCCGGCAGCGCCATACCCGGCGACGACACTGCCTTGCGGATACGGCGTACCCGCCGTTCGGCATTGGTAAATGTGCCGTCCTTTTCATAAAAGCACGCAGCTGGGAATACCACATGGGCCATTTTTGCAGACTCAGTCAGGAAAATATCCTGGACCACTACCATGTCCATGGCCTCAAAGGCCTGGCGCACAGCGCCGGTATTCCCCTGGGTCTGCACGGGATCATAGCCCACACAGTACAGTCCCTTGAATTTTTCATGCCGGGCCGCTTCATACATCTCCGGCTCGGTAAGGCCGGGATTAGCAGGCAGTTCCACTCCCCAGGCCTGTCTTAACCGTTTCCTGACTCTGTTGTCCGATACGTCCTGATAGCCCGGATAGACATAGGGAAGCGCTCCCATGTCGCAGGAGCCCTGGACATTGTTCTGGCCCCGCAAAGGGCAGATACCCGCATTGGGTCTGCCGATGTTGCCGGTTGCCAAGGCCAGGTTGGCAAGGGCCATGACACCTTGAGTGCCGTTCCTGTGCTCAGTGACCCCCAGGCCATAGAGAATCATTCCCTTATCAGTACCAGAATACAGGCGGGCGGCGGCCTCTACGATTTCAGGGGGGATTCCTGTCCGGGCCTGCATGGCCTTTGGTGAATAGTCTTTTATGTGTTCACGCAAGGCATCCAGTTCTTCGGTCCGTGCTTTGATGAAGTCCTTGTTTTCCAGCCCCTCGGCCAGAATGACATGAAGGATGGAGTTTAGAAGCAGGACGTTGGTGCCAGGGACAAGCCGCAGCCAGATATATGCCGATGCCGCCATTTCCGTGCGCCTGGGATCTATAACGATCAACTTGGCACCGTTTTTCAAAGCCCGCCGGACCTTCATGCCTACCACAGGATGTGCCTCACTGGTGTTGGAACCGCAGATCAGCAATATTTCAGCTCCTTCGATATCGGCAAGGGAATTGGTGGCGGCGCCGCTGCCCAGGGCAATCCTCAATCCGCTCACAGAAGGCGCGTGGCAGACCCTGGCGCAATTATCCACGCTATTGGTCTTAAAGACAACTCTGCACAGTTTCTGAAGCACATAGTTCACTTCATTTTCGCACCGGGAAGAGGAAAGAACGCCCAGCGCATCAGGGCCGTACTGTTCCATGATGCGTCCAAAGCCTCTGGCTGCAAAATCAAGGGCCTCCTCCCATACGGTCTGCCGGAAGGGTTCCTCCCTGTTTTCACGGATCAGGGGATGGGCAAGACGTTCCGGATGGCGGTAAAAATCAAAGCCAAACCGGCCCTTGACACACAGGTCCCCGTTATTCGGCGGTTGACCGGGATCGGCTTTTACCTCAAGCAGCACATCCTGTTTGACATGCAGATCGACATTGCATCCGGTTCCACAGTAAGTACAGACGCTGCGGACGGTTTCAGCCTCTCCGGGCAGCAATGGCACGGTCAGCGAATTCTTGGTTAAAGCGCCAGTTGGGCAGGAGTCGACACAGGCTCCGCAGGAAACACAATTATCATTAAGATTGATTGTAATATCGCTTATTTTGCCGTTATCTTCTTTATAATCCAGCTCAAGGGCATCGAACTCACAGCTTCGTTCACACCGATGACATATTATACATCTGTTGGGATCAGCAGTAATAAAATGATGATCTGTATTGACAGGCGCGATGAGGCGATCCGGCGATTTTGAGGCATCGACCTTATGGTCTCTGCACATTTCACGGTATGTGCATTTGGAAAGGCCCGAACATCCGCATTGCAGACACCGCTTTGCCTCACGTAAGGCCATCTCTTCGGTGAATCCCAGCTCCACCTCGTCAAAATCACCAATGCGATGCTCCGGAGGACGAACCGGCATGCTTTCGCGCATTCGGATGGAGTAACCGTCGAAATTTTGCATATCAACATTCTCAAAACGTTTTCCTTTTGAGAAATTCAGCCGGCCGTCTGCCGGATGAGCCACCGGCATGCCAGTGATCTCCAGATGGATTGCTTCTGCTGCCCTGCGGCCAGAGTCCACTGCCTGTATGACGGAACGGGCCCCGGTAGCCACTTCGCCACCTGCAAAGATACCCTTCACGTTAGTCCTCATTGTAGTGGGACTGACCTTAATGATCTTGCGCGGAGTAAGATTGAGCCCGGCCTCAATTTCGCCAAAATTCTTAAAAGAATCATCCCCCTCCTGGCCAAGTGCTGCTATGACTGTATCGCCGTTCCACACAAGCCGGGACGCCTCCATGACCACAGGATGTCTGATCCCTTTTTCATCCGGTTCACCCAAGACCGTTCTTGCCATTTGCATTTGCAGCCGGTCTTCCCGGCGGGAGAGGCTCACTGGCACGGCCATCAGGAAAAATTGGACCCCCTCGTTCTCAGCCTCCTTAACATTCCTTTCCTGGGCAGGCATCTCGACCCTGGACCTGGGATAGATCACCATTACATCCCTGGCCCCCAGCCGTCTTGCACAGCGGGCCGCCTCGATAGCGATTTTGCTCCCGCCAATGATCAACACCTTGTTGCCCAAAGCCGGTGTCTTGCCGGCCTTAACCTCACGCAAAAAATCGAGCCCATCCGTGGCCAGTTCGCCACCTTCTATGTTGAGGGACCTCTGTCTGGCCATACCGGTTGCTATAAAAATTGCTTCGAATCCCTGATCCCGCAGATCCTGCAGAGAAAAATCCCTGCCCCAGCGCTTGCCGGTCCTGACATGGACGCCCATATTAATGATAGACATGATCTCAAGGTCCAGGTCTTTTTGAGGCAGCTTGAAGTTGGGAATTGCATAGCGCACAAGGCCGCCCAGCTTTTCTTCAGCCTCAAAAATGGTAACTGCATGACCCTGCTTGCGAAGATAGTATGCTGCAGAGAGACCGGCAGGTCCGCCGCCGATAATGGCGACATTGTGGCCTGTGGCAGGTTCCAGGGCCTCGGGGACCGGATCACGGCCTTTTTTTGCATAATCCACCACAAAGCGCTTCAGGTGATTGATGGCTATGGACTCGTCCACCAGCACCCTGCGGCAGCGAGTCTCACAAAAACGGGGGCAGACCCGGCAGACGATGCCAGGCAAGGGATTTTTTTCCTTGATCAGTCGCAGGGCCGCTCCATACTCGCCCATGGCAATGAAATTCACATATCCCTGTACATTGATCCCGCCGGGACAGGTAAGATTGCACGGGGCCTTGCAGTCGCCATAGTGGTGAGATGCCAATTGCTGAAGACGTTCTTTCCTGTGGGCTTTAAGCTCCGGAGTAGTGGTCACCACCACCATCCCTTCTGCAACCTGCGTCCGGCAGGCGCGGAACCTCTCACCATTCACGCCCACCAAACATAGGAGACAGGGACGTTTCGAGTCCTCAGCCCCCGGCAGGTGGCAGAGATGTGGAATATTAATCCCGGCATTAGCGGCTGCCTCAAGCACGGTTGTGCCAGAAAGAGCGGCAACGCTCTGTCCGTCAATAGTAAGAAATACTGATATCTTTTCAACAGTATGTCCGGCGTCTTTCATTTTGATTCAGATTAGTACCTTAGTAATTATTTTTGCGTTTTTTCTGGCAGAAAATTCTGAAACACAATCATTTTTTTATCTTCAAACTTTTTTGGTTCCGTCTTGTCCGATTTAGGTATTGTAGTAAAATCTGAATCTGACCATCCTTAGGAACGGGAGATAAATAAGTTGAACAAAAATTAACAGGATTTTTTGTTGTATTCAAGGCGCGAGGAGCGAGCATAACGGGTTATGTGATCGACGAGCAACGAAGAAGACGGCAAAAAAG
>QNAY01000078.1 GCA_003645605.1 Thermodesulfobacteriota bacterium | reverse complement strand
TATATTAGCAATGTTTTGCGTAACTGGCTGATTTTATTCACCACATTGATTCCGGTTGACGGGTTTGGGCATCACACAAATTACGGTTGAGCCCAAAAAGAGGGGTTTTCGTTCAGGCACTAATTAAATAGCTTGCGCTTTATATCAAACTGAACCAAGCTCCCATCGCTTGTCCAGATAGTAAAGGATAGGCACGGTCATCCGGGAGAGCAAAAGAGACGCCACCTCACCGGCCATAAGTGATATGGCAAGGCCCTGAAAAATAGGGTCAAAGAGGATGACAGAGGCGGCCACAACAACAGCCGCAGCAGTAAGCATCATTGGACGGAATCTCACGGCCCCGGCATCAATGACTGCCTTATCCAGCGGCATTCCCTGTTTAAGGCGAAGCTCGATAAAGTCTACCAGAATGATGGAATTTCGCACCACAATACCGGCGCCCGCAATAAAGCCGATCATGGAAGTTGCTGTAAAGAATGCGCCCATCAGACAATGGGCGGGCAGGATACCTACGAGCGAAAAGGGGATTGCGGCCATAATGACCAGCGGTGTACTGAGCGACTTAAACCAGCCGACAATAAGTATAAAAATGAGCACCAGGACCACCCCAAAGGCAATACCCAGGTCGCGGAACACTTCATAGGTAATATGCCATTCTCCGTCCCATTTCATGGCAAATTGTTTTGAGCTTTCAGGAATGCGGCTTGTATACTGAGCGATCTGATATCCCTCGGGCAGAGAGATGGCATCGATTTTCTCGCGTATCTCAAGAATGGCATATACAGGACTCTCCTTGGCCCCGGCCACATCCCCTGTAACATAGACAACCGGCATCAGGTTTTTATGATAGATACTGCGGTCCAGATCGGTTTTCTGGACAGAGATCAGATCTGAGAGCGGCACAAGCCGGCCATCTGTGGAGGAAATCCTGATGGCTGCCAGGCGCTCGATTCCTGCCCGCTCAGCAAAGGACATGCGGACTACAATGGGCACGTCCTCTTTCTCCAGGGGTTGATGGAGCAGGCCGACAGGCCTGCCTTCCAGGGCAAGCTCAAGGGTCTGGTTTATCCGGGAAACGCTTATCCCGTGCAGGGCCGCCTTTTCTTTATCAACAACAAAATTGATTCTGGTCTGCTGATCTTCCATGTACCAGTCAGTGTCCACTACTCCCGGGGTCTCTTCAAAGATATTCATTACTTCTTTGGCGATCTCGCGCTGGCGCTCATAGTCCGGGCCGTATATCTCCGCAACAAGCGTGGATAGCACCGGAGGTCCCGGGGGCACTTCAGCCACTTTCACGCGGGCATTAAACCTGTCGGCAACCTTTTTAAGCTCCGGCCGTACACGCTTCGCGATATCATGACTCTGAGCCTTCCTGTGATGCTTGTTCAACAGATTGACCTGGATGTCGGCAACGTTCGGGCCTTGCCTCAGATAGTAGTGGCGAACCAAACCGTTAAAATTAAAAGGGGAAGCAGTGCCGATATAGATTTCATAATCAACGACCTCGTTTACTGTTTTTAAGTAATTGCCCATCTCCAGGGCTGCTGTTGATGTCTCCTCCAGGGTGGCGGATTCCGGCATATCAACTATCACCTGAAACTCGCTTTTGTTGTCAAATGGAAGCATCTTAACCTGGACCCAACCCACAGCGATCATGGCGCAGGCAGCGACAAGCAACACGACCACGCCGATTAGAAAGGGCCAACGCCAATGAGGTGCTTCGATAAGAGGTGTCATGATCCGGCGATAGAGTGTGACAGTCCAATCTTCCTTCTCACTATGTCCATTACTGCTGATGTCCTTTTTGTGTTTCAAAAGACGAACGGATGCCCATGGCGTGACAACAAAGGCCGTTAACAGGGAGAACACCATGGCGGCTGAGGCACCCATGGGAATGGGCCGCATGTAAGGGCCCATGAGGCCGCCCACAAAGGCCATGGGCAGAATTGCTGCAATGACGGTAAGGGTTGCAAGAATGGTGGGATTACCCACCTCGTCAACTGCCTCAATAGCTACCTTCAAAAGAGGACGATCCTTGTTTTCCAATAGACGAAAATGGCGAACCACATTTTCTACTACCACAATGGCGTCGTCTACAAGGATGCCGATGGAGAAGATAAGGGCAAACAGGGTGATGCGGTTCAGTGTGTAGCCATAGAGATAGAACATGGTGAGTGTGAGAGCCAGAGTCACCGGGATGGCCAGGGCCACAACACCTGATTCGCGAAAACCAAGGGCAAACCATATCAGGAGGGTAACTGAGAAGACGGCAATAAACATATGAAGCAGCAGCTCGTCGGATTTTTCCTTGGCTGTCTCGCCGTAATTGCGGGTAACCGTCATGTGAATGTTTTCAGGGATTACAACGCCCTTGCTTTCTTCCACCCGGCGCAAGATATTATTGGCCACTGTGACGGCATTGGCTCCCTTTCGCTTGGCAACAGTGAGGGTCACTGCCGGATAGACCCCTTGAGGTGAAGGGTCTGCAGCAATTCCCTTATCTTGGGCCGGGCCGGTCCCAAGGAAGACATACTGGTCCGGCTCTTCAGGACCATCCTTGATGGTAGCCACATCTCTCAAGTAGACGGGCCTGCCATTGTGGATTGCCACCACTACCCGGCCCACATCATCCGCATCACGCAGAAAGCCTCCGGTATGCACCAGGATTTCCCCATCCACAGAGGGGAAGCTTCCGATTTTCGATTCCTGATTAGAAACACGCAACATGTCGGCAATTGCACCAGGGGCCAAATGGAATGCCGCCAGGCGAACCGGGTCTAAGCGCACATCAACCTGGCGCCGGTAACCGCCGATTATCCGGGTGATGGACGCTTTATCCTCGCGCTTTATAATATCTTCCACCTCGGCCACAACTCTGCGCAATGTGTAATGATCGACATCTTTTGCCCAAAATGTCATTGCAAGGATGGGAACGTCGTCGATATAGCGCGGTTTGATCAGGGGTGGGGCGGCACAACAGGGGATGCGATCATAATTGGCCATCAGTTTTGACTGAAGTCTGATAATGGCGTGTTCTTCGTTTTCTCCCACAAAGAATCGGACCACTGCCATGGACATCCCCGGACTTGAGGTGGAATAAACATACTCCACTCCCGGAATTTCCCACAGCAGTTTTTCCATGGGTTTGGTGATCCGCTCTTCAACCTCTTTTGCGCTTGCCCCCGGCAACCCGGCGAATATATCAATCATCGGAACAATGATCTGGGGCTCCTCTTCCCTTGGGAGAGAATAAACAGCAGCGATGCCCAAGATAATAGAAGCTACGATGATAAGTGGAGTAAGCTTGGAATTAATGAAAACCCCGGCTATTTTGCCTGCCGGACCCAGCCCTTGTTTCATGATGTTATGTCCACCCGGGTTCCGTCCTTAAGCCTTGGAGAAGGCCTTGTAACATAACGATCTCCCTCCTTGAGACCGGACAGCACTTCGATGTTATCCCCGAAAGTCCTGCCCGAGCGAATGAGGCGAAAACGGGCTATGTTCTCAGAATCTACCAAATACAGTCCGGTGAGTTGTCCATGGGAAACCACGGCATCTCCGGGTATCAGGATTTTGCTGCTATGGCCTATGGGAATCCGGACCCGTGCAAACATGCCGCACTTAAGACGGCTGTCAACCGGTAATGATATCTTGATGAGAAAGGACCGGCTTCGTTGGTCCGCAGCGGGCACAATGGTACTGACGGCCCCTTGGAAAGGGTCCATTTCCAGAGCAGGGATGTCCACCTGGACCTTCTGCCGTATCTTCACATAATCAATGTATATCTCCGGCAGGACCATATCCACACGAGAACCACAGGCAGTTTCAAGTGTCAGCAGAGGCGTGCCCGGTGCGGCAAGGTCACCCTTATCAACCAGTTTTCTAGTGATGATTCCATCGTGCGGAGCAGTAATCACAGCATCCTGGCTGGTTACCTTGGCTGATACCAGGGCGGCCTGAGCCTGTTTGACCCGTGCCATGGCAGCTTCCACCATGGCCTCAGCACCTTTCATGGCAGCTTTTGCCTGGCTATGGCGTGCCTCAACTTCATCAAATTCCTGTGCGGTGGCTGAATCCTCTTTTTTGAGATTAAGGTATCTTTCATAGGTGGCAAGAGCGAGTCTCTCAGTGGAACGGGCGGCATCCCTGGCGGATATGGTTGCTTTCAGATTTTTTTCTGCTTGTGAGAGCCCTGCCTCAGCCTTGCTAAGCCCTGCTTCTACCTGGCGCGGGTCAATAATGACAAGCGTGTCTCCCTGTTTTACCCGGTCACCTTCTTTGACGAGAATAGACTTAACAGTTCCGAGCAGCTTGCCGGCCAGATTACTCGTAGTACCTGCCCGGACGGTCCCAACGGCCTCGTAAATAAGAGGCTGGTCTGTTATGTGCACAGTTGCCACATGCACATCTTTCAGCACTGGATGTGATTCTGTTGTGGTCCCGGGTTCTGTTTTCTCGCTGCAGGCAAAAGGGAAAAAGAGCATGAAAACGGCAAAGAGAAACAGGAATCGATGTTGCATAAGATGCTCCAATTACTGCAAGGTTTCATCTACAGTCCCGGCAGCCAGATGTAACCGGGCCATGGCCACTTTGAAACCATGGAGCGAACGGAGGCAATTGTTGCGGGCCTGTTGCAATGCTACTTCTGCATCAAGTAAATTAACAATGGTAAACAGGCCGTTCTCGTAACGATTGCGCACGATACGCAATCCCTCATCAGCCTGGGCCACTGCCGCCTTAGCTACTCCGATACACTCATAGGCACTCTGGGCCTGGAAGAATGCCTGCCTTGTTTCAACCTTGATGCCCAGTTCCAGTTGCCGCGCCATGGCCTGGGTCCTGCGCACATCGGCCATGGCCTCCTTTACCTTTGACTGCATATCAAAACCGCTGAACAAGTTGAAACGCAAGATGGCGCCAACGGTGTAATTATTTCCAGTCTCACTGAAATCTTCCGAATTGATTTCGTAACTTCCAAGCAGGTACAGGCCGGGCAGGTGTGCTGCCTTGGCTTTTTTTACCTCTTTTTGGGCTATTATTTCCTGAAGCCTTATCTGTTTCAGATCAGGTCGATTTTCAAGAGATGTGCTGATCCAGGTCTTAAGTAAATACGGTTTTTCAGACGTTTGTTCCAGCGGAGTTTGCAATTGAAATGAACTGTCAATCTCAACACCCATGGCAGCATTAAGCATGGCGTTGGCAATATCAACCTGACTCTGGGCCCGCAGTCGCTTCTGTTCAAGCTCGGCAATGCGTACTTCAGCCCGAAGCAGATCGCTTTTCACCACCAGTCCATTCTTAAAACGTGAGCGTACCATCTTTAAATGGGCCTTGGCCGTCTCCAGCGTTTGGATCACCACAAGCAAATTCTCATGGGCAAGGAGGGCATCAGAATAGGATACAATGATATTTACAATGACCTGTTGTCGAATGCGATCTGCTGACAGAGAGAAAGCCTCATGATCCAGCTTGGCCTGATTCAGCCCGATCCAGTTTTTCCCCCGGTCGTAGAGCGGCATACTGACAGAGACCGTGGCTGCGAAATTATCTATCGCGTCCGGGTCATTAAGTTTTTCCGGGTCAAAGTCCTCTGAAGTTATGATTTTCTGATTGAGCTTGGTGCCAAAGGCCCACATGGGGTTGGTAGTTCGATTGAAAGACTGGCTGATATCCACACGGGGGAAGAAACCGGAACGGGTCTGAGAGACTCTGGCCTTCGATGCATCTACCTGGGACAGGACCGCTGTTATCCTCGGATTATTGGCCAGCCCAATCTTGATTGCTTCTCCCATAGTAAGTGGCGTATCAGAATTTCCTGTCTCGGCAGCCAGTAACATTTGTGCCTGACTAAACAGCAGGCAAGAACTGACGAAGATCAGGAATATGATGACATTACGTTTCAACATTTGGATTTATGATTGTTGATTGCTCTACTGTAGTTATCTCAGACTTCTTCCCAGGTAATGCATTGGGCAGGGCAGTTCTTGATGATTTCATCTATCTTTTCTTCCGGGTATTCAGGCAGATCAACCACTTCAATGTAACCCGCGTCGTGTCTTCTAAAGACTGCAGGACACAGATCAAGACATGCCTCGCAGTCTTCACATTCACCAAGATCAATTACTGGTATCTTCATAACTGTATCATGAAACTAATTTGAGCGTTTAGCTTTGAAAAATGGTTTATCACGGATTAGTAGGGATGCACACATATTTATCCATTTTTACTATCCTTTACATTTTTGTAACCGTTCACGCTAATGTGTCATGATTCGCGCTGCCATGTCATTTCGACCAAAGGGAGAAATCTTTACCATCCAGAACTCAGGTCTTTCCAGTTTGGGTTCATCCGGTTCACCAAT
>QNAY01000077.1 GCA_003645605.1 Thermodesulfobacteriota bacterium | reverse complement strand
ATTGGTGAACCGGATGAACCCAAACTGGAAAGACCTGAGTTCTGGATGGTAAAGATTTCTCCCTTTGGTCGAAATGACATGGCAGCGCGAATCATGACACATTAGCGTGAACGGTTACAAAAAGTTGAACAAATTTTTAAGTTAATTCCCGATCTTGCCGATAGATTAAAATATGACATATCAGTAAAAAAATAATCCGCGTGTGAAAATCATTCGAGGCAATGGATATTTTAATGCGAGATAAAAATGCATATCCATAAATATTCTGCAAATCATTGAGAACCGGATTGGTGTGACAGGTTCCTATCAATCTGACGGACTTAAGGGGGATGTTTTCATGATCAAAATACTTAAAATATCGGTTTTGGTAACTATGTTTCTTATTGTTTCTTCAAGTTATGTTTTAGCTTATGATTTAGAAAATACGAAGCCCTCTGTTGCAATCAAGATCCTTGATCTTTCTATTGTCAGACCCATAAGTATGGTGGTATCAATTGCCTCAACAGTTTTCTGCGTTGGGACTCTTCCCCTTACTTATCCTGTAGGCGTATCGGAACCAGCGGCTAGAATTTTTATTGAGGCCCCATGGAGATTTACAAATGCAAGATATCTAGGAAAATTCAACCATTACAAGGATGAAAAACCAGTAACTGTAGTTTACGAAAGGTAATATTCTCCACAAACCAAAAGAGACCTACTAAGAATTAACCATTACGGTCCGTGCCACCGTAAACACATGGACCTCTTTTGCTCCTGCCCTTTTTAGGGCCTTGGCACAGGCCCTGACAGTAGCCCCGGTTGTATAGACATCATCAAGGAGAAGTATTGTTTCCACACCTTCAGGCAGTGAGTTTGCGACCTCAAAGGCATTTCTCACATTTCTGAACCTTTCCTTCATTGAAAGCTCTGTCTGTGGTTTAGTATTCAATATCCTGGTAAGAACATCTATTCCCTGCGGAATATGAGGAAAGATCGTCCCGGCAAGACGGAGGGACTGGTTGAAGCCCCTTTTTCTCAGACGTTTCGAGTGTAATGGCACAGGAATTACCATGTCCGGCTTTAAGTGATCCAACAACACACGCTCCCTGACCATGGAAGAAAGGGCACTTAGAGCATATCCGTCATCGTTGTACTTAATCCTGTGAATAAGGGTCCTGACAGACCCCTGATACTGAAATACAGAACGGGCAGTGTTAAAGGATGGAGGATCCTTTATGCACAGGCCACATATATGGCCTGTACCCTGCGGGCCGTGAAACGGCCGGCCGCAGACAGTGCAGACCGGAGGTTCTATAGGCATTGCGGACTCAAGGCAGTCGTGACACAGACGATTTCTTGCCGGAACAAAAGGCCTGGCCTGACAGGCGGCACAGCATGGAGGAAAAAGGATATCCCTTATGACAAGGGTTAACCTGGCAAGGGACCACTGCAACCTACATGGACTCAACAATAGATAAGGCAAACTCCGAGCATTTTACTTCGGTTGCACCTTTGATCTGTCTTGCCAGGTCATAGGTTACCCTCTTTTTGGCAATGGCTGCCTCAAGGGCACTGTGGATTTTTTCCATGGCGTCTTTCCAGCCGAGATATTCGAGCATCATAGCGCCCGACAGGATAAGTGAGCCGGGGTTGACCTTGTCGAGCCCGGTATATTTGGGAGCCGTGCCATGGGTTGCCTCAAAAAGGGCATAGCCATCACCTATATTCGCACCGGGCGCCATGCCGAGTCCTCCCACCTGAGCCGCACAGGCATCGGAAATGTAATCGCCGTTAAGGTTTGGCAGGGCCAGCACGCTATATTCCCTGGGCCTCAGAAGAATTTGCTGGAACATGGCATCTGCAATGCGGTCCTTTATGACAATTTTGCCCTTTGGCTGTTTGCCATTGTAGTTATCCCATAGCTCCTGTTCGGTGATAGTTTCCTTTGGAAACTCTGTTTTTGCCAGCTCATAGCCCCAATTTTTAAAAGCCCCTTCTGTATACTTCATGATGTTGCCCTTGTGGACCAGGGTAACGCTGGACTTACCCGTATCAATGGCGTGGTGTATGGCCTTTCTGACCAGGCGCTGAGTCCCGAAACGGCTGATTGGTTTTATTCCGATCCCTGAATCCGGCCTGATATCCTGTCCCATTTCATCCTTTAGAAATCGAATGACCTTCCTGGCATCTTCGCTCCCCTCCGGCCACTCTATTCCTGCATATACGTCCTCGGTATTTTCGCGGAAGATGATCATGTCCATGTCTTCCGGCCTCTTAACCGGGCATGGAGTCCCCTTGAAGTAACGGACAGGCCTCACGCAGGCATATAGGTCCAACTCCTGTCTCAAGGTGACATTAAGGCTCCTTATCCCTTCACCCACCGGGGTTGTGAGAGGCCCCTTGATTGCGACTACGTGGTCTTTGATGGCTTCCATAGTCTCAGGCGGCAGCCATTTTCCGGTCTGCTGATAGGCCTTTTCACCCGCAAGGACCTCCTTCCACGAAATCCTTTTCTTTCCTCCGTAAGCCTTTTCCACCGCAGCATCCAGTACCAGCCTGGTTGCCTTCCAGATATCAGGGCCTATACCATCACCTTCAATGCAGGGAATGATCGGCAAATCAGGCACAGAAATGGTGCCGTCGTCTTTAAGTATAATTTTCTCAGGGATGTTGCCCACAGGAAATTCTCCTTTCATTGTAAGCGTTCACAGGGCACCGCATCTGCTTTGTTGTCGGGCACTTGAAGTACAGGGAGTACGTCTGCATACCCGTACGCCTCGCATCTGCAGCACCCTGTAAACGCTTATAGTTCGGTGGACGGTTACCTTTCATTCATGTCGCACAACACTACATCAAGTGTAAAATGTAACAAATAACACAGTCAACGCAACATATCCCACATCACGAACCCGTTGCTGTTTGATATTCTATTGTCTCAAACTCTATTTTTCGCGTTTGGGTAATCCGCTGGGAAGTATCGAGTATCTCAAGAGAAATCAGATTGCCATCATGGTCATAGTCCAGAATTACCCCTGGTTTGTCTTCGTCACTTTCAGCCACTCGGGTGTTTTCTTTAAAGATTACATTGAGCGTATCTGTTTTGGAATCGTACAATACTTTCATTGTTTGTAACCGTTCACGGGTTCAAAGGTTAAGAGGTTCGGGGGTTACCAAAAAAGTGAACCGTTGATTCGTGAGTTCTGAATGGAGAAGGCATGAGAATAGTTGAAGTATAGCCAGCGACCGGCTTGGGTAGATCGTACGGCAGGGAACCGAGGTCGTTGGCTCTGGAGCGTAGCACAACTACCAGGTCTGTCTGTTCACCCCGGTCCCAGCGGGACCGGAACTTTGACTCATAGGCGTAGCGGAAGGCGACGTGATCCTCGAACGGAATCAGTTCGAAACCCCGCTCACGAATCCCGTGCAGAATATCTTCTTCCAGCAAGAGACCATCCGGGTCTGACACCAGCGTCAGGCGGGCCACCTGGGAAGTAAACTCCTTCAGAACCTGGTCACGCCAACTAACCATTGGCACTTCCTCCATCCAAAGGAATGGCTAGCGATTCGATAGGCACAAGCAGGACGTCCTGGGTAAGCGCATCGGCCATCCTGGCCGCAGCGGCAACATAGGTGATTCCAGCCAGTGTGCCGGTTGCGGCGTCGTCAAGTGGCTTAAGATTGTCTGCCGGAATACGCACCACCGAATCCGAACCGGGCAGCCAGACACGGCAGGTCGTATCGCCCCAGAGAGTCTGGGTTTCGATGATTTTGCAGAGTTGCGCATGGTCGGGACTGTAGTGCCAGATGTTTGCATCAATCTTTGTCATTAAGAACTAAACCGATCCCTATTCTGCCAACATCTCAATAAGATCTCCACGTCTGAAAGTAGCCGATAGCTGTTGGAGAGAAATTTCTCGTTTGCCATATAAATCCGTTAATGCTTTTGTAACGTCATTGATGGAATCCTGATAATATTCACTTTTTTTACTCTCAAAATGATCATGGATATTTTTGAAATTACGATGGTCAATATCAGAAAGTTGTACATTTTTATCTGCCAATAATTTTCGTCCAACCAGCATGGAAATATAGTGGGATGCGTATGGAAGAAAAATCGGAGGATTGGCCATACTTGGGCGCTTTCGTTCGTTTTCAACATGTCTGAATATCATGGTTGCCAAAAGTGCCTGGGCAGCGTTTAGTTCGTTGAAGATAGCGTTGTAGAGCTTCCCGAAGTGTTCTTTTCGGCGAAATTTTGCCTGCTGTGGCCTTTTTCGCCAGATGGCAAGCACCGACTCGGCAACAATGGAACTGGTGATAACAGACGAACCGCCACCACCTTCTTCGCGTTTGCGTTTGTAAGTGAATCCAAGGTCTTTGATGCCTATTTCAAGTTGTTTCTGAATTTCGTCATTAGACCGCAGATCCCGCAAATCCACAGGATTTTGACTGTTGGTTGCGTAAGTGATATCACGAACAAAGTTTTGATCATCCTCTGACAGTTCATAAATACGAAGCAATACATATACATTTTCAAACGATTCATCAAACAACTGTTTCTGAGAAGGATAGAGCGTTTGTTGGATGGTTTTACATGTTTGTCCACCATTAATAATCTGCATGCCTTCCAGTTTTAGTTGATAGTTTTCTCCTTGCAGCGCATTATGACGAAATTTTTTGCATATCATCGTAATTCCATTATTAAAAAAGTAAAAATTACCCCTTTTTTCTTTATCAACAAGAGTTTCATGAATAGCCGAGTTGACGCGGTTGGAGTGTAACCCGAGATAACGTCGAATATTTCGTTCCAATAACAGATCGCTGTGTCGGTTAAAAAGTTCAGCAATCTCAGTCACAGCCACTTTCCCAACCAGAACCCGACGGAAGTTGAAGTCTTCAATAACAGCTTTACCCTGCAAACGAACAGAATCATCTACAGTTTTTTTGCGTTGCAGGACAGCGACAATACTGTCATGATTGTAATGAATCCAAATTACCTGATCATCAGCAAAACCTGATTGATCAATCCAGTTTTGCGCCTGATCGTTCCACTTTGTACCATTATTGCAAAGAACGACGCGCACAGTTGGAATATAGCCGTCACGTACAAGAGAACGAATTTCTTCTACCTTGGGAGCTATTCTGTCATTCAACTCAATTTTTTTTGCCGGATCAAAAAGAATTGCCACTGTGTTAACAGCCTTTTGGACTCCATTTTCCGGGAAATTAGCAACCCCTCTCAGGTCTTTGACCTTATATTTCCCTTGAAAAATTGTTACTGTAAATTCTCCGTCATCTACTTCACTGAGGTGAATGCCATCTACTCCTGCGTCATTTCCGCCTTCGGTGAGTAATTCAGCCGCTTCTTCCAAAGTAAGCTCCAAAGCGGCAGACATGCAGAGCAGAACAAATGCAGATGATTTTTTTTTGTTTTCATCTCCATCAGGCAACAAATCAGCGTGATCTTCGATAATACCTCTTATCCTCTGATCAATGATGCTTGCGTTTATGTTCATAACTCGTTCCTCCATTTTCTATCTAAACTTTTGTTTATCCGCATGTTATTCATCTCCCACTCTGGTCACCGCCTGGTCGTACCACATAAGAAGTTTGGGATCTTCCTGAAGGATCTTGTCCGGAATCTTGCGGGCCACGTCGATGATGGTGTGGAGAGCTTCTGTAATACTTTTAGTCGTTCGTCACCCATGAGCCCGGTTTTGCGCTTATCCTCGTTTACACCCAACCGCGCCTTGATGTGCAACGCCAGATACATTGTATTTCATGTTTTCGTCTCCAACCGCGAATAGACGCTGATAAACGCGAATTTCCTTCTCTCTAATTTGCGTCTATTTGCGTTCATTTGCGGTTCCGTTACTTGTCTTCATAGCACGACTGCCGGATAGATTACCAGAAAATCACGGACCATGTAGCGGCGGTACTCCGGATGGTCCGGTACGGCATAGGTCATGTGATCGCTATCAATGGAACCATTCCAAGCAACAACCACTGTCTTGTTACGAGAAAGTCCCTGGAGAAGCCGTAGAGGATCCTGTTTCAGGGATATATCAAAAAGAATCTCTATGTTGTCGAGCAATACCACGTCACCTGCAGCATCATTTACAATCTCCATCAGCAGCCGTGGAAGCCGTAACGCCCGCTGACGTTCAGTAAGATCGAGCATCCGGCGTGATAACTCCAGGTTGACGTTGATCAGCGGTACGCCAGCACGTTCTTGCACTTCTTTGAGCGCGGTGGTTTTCCCTGCTCCTGCCGGAGCCACGACCAGCATGAGCCGGTGATAAAGCTCGGTTGCATGTTTAATCTGACCTATGACCTGTTCCGCCAGAGGCTCTGCCATTACTGTTTTTCCTATATAGTGCCTGAACGAAAACCCCTCTTTTTGTCATTTCGACCGTAGGGAGAAATCTTTAATGCCTGTATTTTCAGTATGATAAGATTTCTCGCTTTGCTCGAAATGACAGTTTTGGTT
>QNAY01000076.1 GCA_003645605.1 Thermodesulfobacteriota bacterium | reverse complement strand
TAACCAAAACTGTCATTTCGAGCAAAGCGAGAAATCTTATCGTACTGAAAATACAGGCATTAAAGATTTCTCCCTACGGTCGAAATGACAAAAAGAGGGGTTTTCGTTCAGGCACTATATAGGCAACCTACCGAACTGTAAGCGTTTACAGGGCGCCGCAGATGCGAGGCAACGGGTACGCAGACGTACTCCCTGTACTTCAAGTGCCCGACAACAAAGCAGATGCGGTGCCCTGTGAACGCTTACAAAAAAGGCAAAAAAATGATAAGCAAAGATTTGGAAATAATGTTAGGTGCAGCGGCTCGGGAGGCTCATGTTAGGCATCATGAATATCTATCTCTTGAGCATTTGCTATTCGCAATAATTCACCACCAAAAGGGAGAGAATGCCATAATGGCATGTGGGGGTAATCCTGACCGGTTGAAATCCAGAATTGAGACATTTTTTGAGACTCACCTTGAGAAATTGTCGGACGATCGGAAAGAAGGCCCCCAGCCCACAGTAATCCTGCAGAGGGTGCTCCAGCGAACCATTATGCACGTGCAGTCTGCCGAAAAGGAAGAGGCCGATATAGGAGATCTTCTTGCTTCCGTGATGACCGAGGAAGATTCCTATGCAGCACACTTTCTTAATCAGGAGGGAATCACCAGGCTGGACATACTGAATTATATATCACATGGGATTGAGCAAATTGATTCTTATCAAACCATTAGCTCCCAAAGAAAGATGGGTCCCCAAGCCGGGAAACAGACCAAATCTTCAACAAAACCGGCAAGTGCTCTTGACGCCTTTACCGTTAATCTCACGAAGAAGGCTGCTGATGGAGGAATTGACCCGCTTGTTGGACGAAAGGTGGAAATGGAACGTACAATGCAGGTCCTCGGCAGGCGTAGAAAGAATAATCCTGTTTACGTGGGGGACCCCGGAGTAGGCAAGACTGCTTTGGCTGAAGGACTGGCGCTAAAAATCAGGCAAGGCGAAGTGCCTGAGCCTTTACAAGACACAGAAATGTACACTCTGGATATGGGATCGCTTCTTGCCGGTACCAAATACAGAGGTGAGTTTGAGGCCAGGCTCAAAGAGGTTATTACCCAGATCAAAAAATGTCCCAGGGCAATACTTTTCATTGATGAAATCCACACTGTTGTTGGAGCAGGAGCCACCAGTGGAGGGTCTCTGGATGCCTCAAATATTCTTAAACCGGCCCTGGCAAATGGTGAGCTAAGGTGTATAGGTTCAACCACTTATGAGGAATACAGGAATTTTTTTGCAAAGGATCGCGCACTTTCAAGGCGTTTTCAAAAGATAGAAATTCCGGAACCTAGTGTGGGAGAAACGGTGAAAATCCTTAAAGGGCTGAAATCACATTACGAAGAGCACCATGGAATAAAATACACTGACAGTGCCCTGAAGATTGCGGCTGAACTGTCAGGTAGATACCTTACAGATCGTTATATGCCGGACAAGGCTATTGACGTAATAGATGAAGCAGCATCCGTATTGAGGCTTTCGGGCAATGGTGGAAATGGACCAAGGCTTGTTACTACACGTCACATCGAAAATGTAATTGCCAAGATGGCCGGATTGCCTGCAAAGACTATTACTCAGTCAGACCGCTTTCGTCTTGAAAAAATCGAAGAATCCATAAAATCTTTAGTCTTCGGCCAAGATGAAGCTGTAGAAATTTTGTCAAAAGCCATCAAGCGTTCACGAGCCGGTCTTTCTCATCCTGAGCGTCCTATCGGCTCTTTTCTGTTTATGGGACCCACAGGAGTTGGAAAGACGGAGCTTGCCCGGCAGACCGCTGCTGTGCTTGGAGTACACTTCCAGCGATTCGACATGAGCGAATATATGGAAAAACACGCTGTGGCCAGGCTCATTGGTGCGCCTCCCGGCTATGTTGGATTTGATCAAGGCGGTCTCCTTACCGAGGCTGTTCGTAAGCACCCATACTGTGTTCTCCTTTTGGATGAAATAGAGAAGGCCCATCCCGACCTTTTTAGTATCTTGCTTCAGGTTATGGATTATGCCACTCTTACCGATAATACAGGTAAGAGGGCAGACTTCCGTCACGTAATATTGATTATGACCTCAAATGCAGGGGCAAGAGAGATGGAAAGCCGGACAATTGGTTTTGGTGCACAGGCGGAGGATAGCAGATACAAAGGGGAG
The DNA here is from genome assembly GCA_003645605.1 of Thermodesulfobacteriota bacterium. GTDB lineage: Bacteria > Desulfobacterota > Dissulfuribacteria > Dissulfuribacterales > UBA3076 > UBA3076. The sequence continues at coordinate 4,305 of QNAY01000076.1, read as the reverse complement.
AACATAATAAAACAACTCTTCAGCCCGGAATTTCGTAACCGGCTGGAGGCTGTTATACCTTTCGGCCATTTGACCGTTTCAGCAATGGAGCAGGTAGTGGACAAGCTCCTGGGGGAAATCCGGGAGCAGTTATCCGGACGCAGAATCAAACTGAATGTCACACCTGCTGCCAGGTCCTGGCTTGCCCAAAATGGGTATGATCCTCAATTTGGAGCACGTCCCCTGGCTCGTATTTTACAACAGGAGATCAAAGACCCTGTATCTGATGCCATCCTATTCCATGGACTCTCAAAAGGAGGCAAAATTTTAGTTGACGTTGAAGATGGACGGCTTATTATTCATTCCTAGGTTGAAAGGATTCCCTTACAATGCCCACAATTCAAAGTATTACAATCGTTCCCAGCCTGCCCGATCGTTTGATGCCGCTGATGACTATTGCTCGTAATATTTGGTGGACCTGGACCCCTGAGGCTATCCATCTCTTTCAGGACATGGACCGGGAGCTGTGGGAGAGGTGCAGACATAACCCGGTTTCCTTGCTGGGCACCATTGAGCAACCCCGGCTGGAACGGCTTGAACGTGATGATGTCTTTCTTGCCAGAATGGAAAAGGTGCAAAGGGAGATGGAACGTTATCTACATGCCCAAACATGGTATAAAAAAATCAGTGAGAATCAGGATGACGGGATAATAGCATATTTTTCTGCTGAGTTCGGTCTGCATGAAAGCCTTCCTCTATATTCCGGGGGGCTTGGGATCCTTGCCGGTGATCATATGAAGTCAGCCAGTGATCTGGGGCTTCCCCTCATAGGAATGGGTCTTCTTTATAAACACGGGTATTTTCAACAATATCTCAATCCTGATGGATGGCAGCAAGAGACTTATCCCTCAAATGACTTCTACAATATGCCGGTAAGCCTGGTTAGGGATAAAGAAGGAAACCCTTTGACAGTCCAGGTGGAGCTTGAGGGCAGAGAGGTCCACATACGGGTCTGGTCCCTTAATGTGGGTCGGGTCAAAATCTATAACCTGGACACTGATGTCCCGTTAAATTCCCGTTCAGACAGACAGATAACTTCCTATCTCTATGGCGGCAGCCTTGAAACCAGGCTCCAACAGGAAATAGTGCTGGGCATGGGGGGAATAAAGTTAATAATGGCCCTTGACCAGTGCCCTTCGGTTTGCCACATGAATGAAGGCCATTCCGCCTTCATGGCACTGGAACGTATCAACCAGATAATGCGCAAAGACAGTCTGCCTTATGACGTGGCCCTGGAGGCCGTGCGTGCAACAAGCATATTTACCACTCATACCCCTGTTCCTGCAGGAATAGACCGCTTCCCACCGGAAATGATCCGCCGGTATTTCACTGGATTGGCAGATGAAATGGGCATAGGTATTGATGCATTCCTGGGACTTGGAAGGATCAACCCCGGTGATCAGGCTGAAGAATTCTGCATGGCGGTACTGGCTATCAATATGGCATCTCAAACCAATGGCGTAAGCAAGCTTCACGGTGAGGTTACACAAAAGATGTGGGGTGGCATATGGCCCCAGATTCCACAGCATGAGATCCCGATAACCCATGTCACTAACGGAATACATATACTCGGCTGGCTATCAAGTGAGATGTCCATGCTGTATGAACGATATTTAGGATCAAGATGGATCGATGAGCCCACAAATCACGCCATTTGGAAAAGGAGCGAACAAATTCCTGACTTTGAGCTCTGGAGAAGCAAAGAAAGACTGAGAGAGAGACTCATATCTTTTTCCAGGGCAAGGCTCAGAAAGCAGCTTCAAGCAAAAGGCGCCCCAAGTTACCAGATGAAACAGTCTGACGAGGTACTGGATCCTGAGGCACTTACCATAGGCTTTGCCAGACGCTTTGCAACATACAAGCGTTCCGCCCTGCTCTTTCGAGATCCGGACAGGCTCAGGCAGATACTAGATAACGAAGAGCGTCCGGTACAGCTCATCTTCAGTGGCAAGGCTCATCCACAGGATAAGTACGGCAAGGAACTCATCCACAAGATAGTTCAAATGGCCAACACCCCGGAGTTTCGGAAGCACATAGTCTTTATTGAAAATTACGACATGGAAGTAGCCAGGTATCTGGTCCAGGGAGTAGACGTCTGGCTCAATACCCCTCTGCGCCCAATGGAAGCCAGCGGGACCAGCGGCATGAAGGTCCCGGCCAATGGCGGAATCAACCTAAGCATCCTTGATGGCTGGTGGTGTGAAGGTTATAAAGGCAACAATGGCTGGGCTATAGGTGCAGGTGAGGAATATGAAGATCGCGAATACCAGGATGAGGTGGAAAGCCGGCTCCTCTATGAACTGTTTGAAAATACCGTAGTACCACTGTTTTATGATAGATCTGCTCATGATATCCCTCATGGATGGGTTGAGATGATGAAAAATTCCATCCAAACAGTATGTCCTTACTTCAATACAAACCGCATGGTGGAAGAATATGCCAGCCGGTTTTATCTGCCCAACATCTCCAAATGGCACTTGTTCGCAAAGGATAACTGGAAGGAAGCCAAGGAGTTGTGCCGCTGGAAACGGGAGACATCGGAAGTATGGCACAAGGTTAAAATACTGGATTTACAGGTCCCGATCAACGGATCGCCAAAGGTCGGGGATCGTTTGCCAGTCAAGGCCGTACTGGATCTTGGCGGGCTGGATCCTGAAGAGGTGCGGGTTGAGGCGTATATTGGTCACCTGGACGATAAGGGAGAAATCCCTGAAGGACATCCTTTACCGATGTTTTCCACAAGTGGACAGCAAGAAGGAGGATCTGTCTTTGAAGGAACACTACTCTGCCTTTCAAGCGGGCGGATAGGTTTTACTATTAGATGTTATCCTTTCCAGAAAGAACTCAGCCACAAGTTTGAGCTCGGACTTCTGACCTGGTGGGAAGCCGAGAGATAGTTTCTGTTTAATCCACAGACCATGCAATATAATCCATGTCATGGCCCTGAGAGAGCAATCGAACTCCTATTCTTTTCCCCAAACATCTAAAAAAGATTTAGCTTTAAGAATCTCAGTCCCCCGGTAGGTTTCTATGTCCAGCAAATGATGATCTCCGGAAACAATATAATCCGATTCGCCTTCATAAGCACATGACAAATATTTGTTATCTGAAGGATTTTCTTTAATTATATCAACTATTCCCTCCCCTTTCACAATCCAGGCAAACATTAAGATATCTTCAAAGTATGCGTCTATTTCCTGGGCGGTTTTACCATGATATTTTTGAAGTTTGGGATAGAGTTTGTAGGGGAGAACCTGTGTGTTCGCCCGTTGTTTGGGCAGACACGCAGGTCTGCCCCTACAAAACGACGCACGATGGCCGAAACATGGAACAGGTTTACCGATGTGTAACTGAACAGGTGAAACATTTTCAAGTCGGGTTACCTAAAATGTTCTTCAGCAGACAGGATTCATAGGATGAGCTGGATACAAAACACAGGAAGGTAATACATCAATATTGATGTCGACTAATTATGGAATTCAGTGTAGAGTTTTATGAAACTATTTTGGGGAGATGCCCGGTGCGAGAGTTTTTGGACGAACTCAAGAAATCTGATCCAGACGACTTTGCTGCCGTCATTGCGGGTCTCGCGAAATTGCGAAACAGGCACTATCACAGGCCGCCTCTTTCAAAACCTATTGGAAATCTTCTTTTTGAGCTGCGACATGTGGGCAAGCTGAATACAAGAGTGCTGTACTTTTTTGTGAAAGGACGGAGGATCCTTATCGTGCATGGGATCCAAAGTAAAGCAATAAAGATTCCTGCGCGAGATCGTAGAGTTGCCTTGGAAAGAAAACGTGATTGGCTGGCGAGGAATCCGATATGAAACAATGGACCAATTTTGATGCATACCTTGAAGACCAGTTGAAAGATGAGGATTTTGCGGTACGCTTCAAAAAAGCCGGCGAGGCTTGGGAGGTAGCCCTGCAACTGGCTGCTTTGCGTAAAGAGGCTGGATTATCTCAGAAAGAGTTGGCCCAACGTGTAGGAACATCTCAACAGCAAATCAGCCGTCTTGAATCGCCGTCTTATGAGGGTCATTCCTTGAGTATGCTACGCCGAGTCACAGAGGCTCTCGGAGCCACGCTTCATGTGGGAATTCACCGCGAGAGGCGTCGGAAAGAAAGAGCAGTTGCTGAACGTAAAGCTAAATATGGCAGCAATGCCTGAAGTTACCGCTTCAAGGGGAGCGCATTTTGAGAAGATTTCCCCTCTCAAGGAATCTTCTCAAAAACTTTGTGTCCATGTTTGTCAGCATAGGTCTGT
>QNAY01000075.1 GCA_003645605.1 Thermodesulfobacteriota bacterium | reverse complement strand
CAATTTTCAACTATCAATTCTTAACCTCAATTATGTCTAAAATCACCGAATCGGCAATCGAAACATTCGCTATCGAATTGCTTGAAAAATCCGGCTACCAGTATATCTACGCCCCGTCCATCGCCCCGGACAGCGAGACCCCGGAGCGGGAATCTTATGAAGATGTACTGCTACTGGAGCGGCTGCAAGCAGCGGTCGGCAGGATCAATCCGTCTATTCCGGCAGATATCCGGGAAGACGCCATCAAGCAGATTCGAAGGCTCAATTCTCCGGAACTCATTGCCAACAATGAAGCCTTCCACCGGATGCTGACCGAAGGAATCAAGGTCAGTTACCAGAAAAAGGGCCACAGCCGGGGCGATCTGGTCTGGCTTGTTGATTTCAAGAATCCGGAGAACAATGATTTTCTGGTGGCAAACCAGTTCACTGTGATCGAAAACAATGTCAACAAGCGTCCGGATGTGGTCCTGTTTGTCAATGGCCTGCCCCTGGTGATTATCGAACTGAAAAACCCGGCTGATGAAAACGCCACAGTTAAATCAGCCTTCAAGCAGCTTCAAACATACAAGCAGGCCACCCCCGGCCTGTTCACCTATAACGGCATAATGATTATTTCCGATGGCCTGGAAGCCAAAGCCGGTTCCATTTCCGCCGGATTCACCCGCTTCATGGTCTGGAAAACAGCGGACGGTAAGGTGGAAGCCTCACCGCTCATCGGACAGTTGGAAATCTTGATCAAGGGCGTGCTTGACAAGAAAACTCTGCTGGACCTCATCCGCCATTTCATCGTTTTTGAAAAAAACAAAAAAGAGGACAAGGAAACCTGGATTATCACCATCCAGACGGTGAAGAAACTCGCATCCTATCACCAATATTATGCTGTCAACAAGGCCGTGGAATCGACCTTGCGGGCATCGGGGTATGTGACAGATGTAATGGAATCCCCGACCAGTTATGGATTGCCGGATGTGAAATTCCAATCTGTCGGGGACCGAAAAGGCGGCGTGGTCTGGCATACACAGGGAAGCGGCAAATCGTTTTCTATGGTTTTCTATACCGGCAAGATTGTTCTTGCCATGGATAACCCCACAATCTTGGTCATTACCGACCGAAACGACCTGGACGACCAGTTATTCGACACCTTTGCCGCCTCAAAACAATTGCTCCGGCAGGAACCGGTGCAGGCGGAAGACAGGGGGCATTTAAAAGAACTACTCAAAGTCGCATCGGGCGGGGTGGTTTTTACCACCATTCAGAAGTTCCATCCTGAGGAAGGCAATGTTTACGAAACCCTTTCGAAGCGGGAAAATATTATTGTCATTGCCGATGAAGCCCACCGGACCCAATACGGCTTTAAGGCCAAGACTATAGACGATAAGGACAAAGACGGCAATGTGATCGGTAAAAAGGTTGTGTACGGGTTTGCCAAGTATTTGCGGGATGCCCTGCCCAAGGCAACCTATCTGGGCTTTACCGGCACGCCCATTGAAAGCACCGACGTGAACACCCCTGCCGTCTTTGGAAATTATGTTGATGTTTACGATGTTGCCCAGGCTGTTGAGGACGGGGCAACGGTTAGAATCTATTACGAAAGCAGACTGGCGAAAATCAACTTGAGTGAAAAAGGCAAAAAGCTCGTTGCCGAACTGGATGATGAGCTTGATCAGGGCGACCTTACCGAAACACAAAAGGCGAAGGCAAAATGGACGCAACTCGAAGCGCTTGTCGGAAGTGAGAACCGGATAAAACAGGTTGCTCGGGATATTATCGATCATTTCGAACAGCGGCAGGAGATCTTCCCTGAAGGCAAGGCAATGATTGTTGCCATGTCCCGCCGCATTGCCGCCGATTTATATAAGGAAATCATCAATATTAGGCCGGGATGGCATAGCGACGACCTGAAAAAAGGAGCCATCAAGGTGGTCATGACATCCGCATCTTCCGATGGCCCTGAAATAGCCAAGCATCATACGACAAAAGAGCAACGGAGGTCTCTCGCCGACCGGATGAAAGACCCGGAGGATGAACTCAGGCTGGTTATTGTTCGAGATATGTGGCTCACGGGCCTTGATGTGCCTTCCATGCATACGCTTTACATAGACAAACCCATGAAGGGCCACAACTTGATGCAGGCCATCGCCAGGGTAAATCGTGTCTATAAGGACAAACCCGGTGGGTTGGTGGTGGATTATCTTGGCATTGCCTCGGACTTGAAAAAGGCATTGTCATTTTACTCGGACAGCGGTGGCAAGGGTGCCCCGGCCATAACCCAGGAAAAAGCGGTGCAGATAATGCTGGAGAAACTGGAGGTTGTTTCGCAGATGTTCCATGGGTTTGCCTATGAGGATTATTTCGAGGCGGATACGGGGACGAAGCTTTCGCTAATCCTGGCGGCGGAAGAACATATTCTTGGCCTGGAAAACGGGGGAAAAAGGTACATCAACGAGGTGGCTTCCTTGTCGCAGGCATTCGCCATCGCCATCCCCCACGAACAGGCAATGGATGTGAAAGATGAGGTTGCGTTTTTTCAGGCGGTCAAGGTGCGTCTGGCAAAATTCGACAGCACCGGGACCGGCAAGACGGATGAGGAGATTGAGACCGCGATCAGGCAGGTTATTGACAAAGCGTTGGTGAGCGAGCAGGTCATTGATGTCTTTGATGCGGCAGGGATCAAAAAGCCGGATATTTCGATTCTCTCAGAAGAATTTTTTCTGGAAGTCAAGAACATGGAGCACAAGAACATTGCCCTGGAAGTCTTGAAGAAACTGTTGAATGACGAGATAAGGGCGAGGATCAAAAAGAACTTGATCCAGGGAAAATCCTTATTGGAAATGCTGAAAAATTCCATCAAGAGATATCACAACAAGATCATCACCGCTGCAGAGGTCATCGAAGAGCTGATCGCGTTAGGAAAAGACATCCAAGAGATGGATAAAGAGCCTCAGGAGATGGGGCTTTCTGATTTCGAGTATGCCTTCTATACGGCCATCGCCAATAACGAAAGCGCTCGCGAGGTGATGGGAAAAGACAAATTAAGGGAACTTGCCGTCGTGCTTTTTGAACGAGTCAGGGAAAACGCCTCCATCGACTGGACAATCAAGGAAAGCGTGAAGGCCAAACTGAAGGTTATTGTCAAGAGGACTTTGCGGCAATATGGTTACCCGCCGGACATGCAGAAATTGGCAACCGAGACGGTTTTAAAGCAGGCTGAAATGATTGCGGAAGAAATTACACTTTAGGCACTTTGAACATGAATCTTACATCAAAAAAATATCTCAGCCAGGTCGAAGAGGTCATTAAGAAGGCAGAGGCAGGGGAGGTCTATCCTGTCTATCTGTTTATAGGTGACAGGCCCATTATCCATCCTCAGATAAATAAATTAATAGATTGCCTGGTGCCTGAAGAGGCGAGAGATTTCAACTTTGAGATTTTATCTCCTGATTTTTTTTCAGAGGGCAGATTGCTTGAGCTTTTAGAAACCAGAGGTTTTTTCCCAGGGCGCAAGGTGATTTTAGTACAGGATCTGCCTCTGCTGGTATCAGCAGATACTACAAAGACCAGGTGGAAAAAGACCCTGGCGGCCATTGAAGCAGGTGATGATAATCGGGCAAAGGAACTCATTTCCAGGATTTTTTCTGATTTGAAGATAGATCCAAAGGAGCTCATAGGGCTTTCATCAGGGCAGATGAAAGAGGTTCTGGGTTGGCCTAAGGATTTACGCATTGACAATTTATCAGAATTCCTTGAAGACCATGGTGAAGACCTGGAATGTATAGAGCCCATACATACAGGCTCGGGAGATCGCATTTTTTCGTGGCTTGCTCAAAGGGCCGACCCGACCCGCGCAATTATAATTATCGAATCCGAGGTAGTGGACAGAAGGTGCGCCTTTTACAAGGAACTCAAAAAACATGGGCCTGTAGTGGACCTTGATAAAGAAAAAAAGGATAAAAAAGGCGGGGCGGATCTTGCGAGGAGTTTTATCAGGAGTTTAGTCAGAGAAAAGGGCAAGGAAATAGAGCCTAAGGCCATTGAGGCCATTATGGATCGGGTGGGTCATACGGACCTTGTGGGTCTGAAGACAGAGGTCCAGAAGCTTATCTCTCAGGCGGGAGATAGTATCAGGATAAAGGCCGGAGACGTCTGCGAGGTGGTTGTAAGGCACAAGGATGAGGAGTTATATAAGCTCACCGGCGCTATTGGCGAAAAGAACCTGGGTAAATGCTTCAACAGCCTGAGTTATCTGCTGGATCAAGGAATCCATCCTCTGGCAATTTTGACGACCATTGCAAATTTTCTGCGGAAGATGATAATCTTAAGGGCGGTTTTTGAATACGGGCCGGGTATTCAGACAATTAAGAACTTGCAGTACAATATCTTCAAAGATCAGATACTACCCGAGATAAAGGAGAACATGGGAGATGCCCTGCCTGCCGTATTGAAAGGTGCTCATCCATATGCACTTTACAAATTGAGTCTGCAGGCAGATGATTTTGATCCGGATCAAATGCTGGATTTTCTGGCTTCTATGGCCGAAATGGATCTTGAGTTCAAAGGAGGTCAGGTTTCCCATAGAGTGCTGCTGGAGATGCTTATTTTTCGTTTTATTTCAATGTAAGCGTTCTCAGGGCACCGCATCTGCTTTATTGTCGGGCACTTGAAGTACAGGGAGTACGTCTGCGTACCCGTACGCCTTGCATCTGCAGCACCCTGTAAACGCTTACAGTTCGGTAGGTTGCGGTAAAACGGGCGTTGTAATCCCGTGAACAGTTACATTAATTTCAATGGAGTGACTATGAATGATAAAGATACAAATTGGGAGAGGACAGCCCGTTTTCTTTTTGAAGGGTCAATGCTCAAGCATACCTGGAGAACAGGTTATCCGTTTCTGGGTAAGGGCAGGGAATCAGTGGCTGCCCACACGTTTGGTGTGATCCTGAGTGCCATGATGCTGGCAAGAGATATTCCTGGAGTGGATATGGAAAGACTCTTGAAGCTTTGCCTGGTACATGATCTCCCTGAGGCCAGGACAGGGGATGCCAACGCAGTACACAAGCGGTATGTGACTATAGATGAAAAATCAGCAATAACAGAAATGACTCAAGGACTTCCAGGCGGTGAAGAGATAGTGGATCTGCTGTCAGAGCTCAGGGACTGTAAGACAACAGAATCAGTATTGGCTCATGACGCAGATCAGCTCGATATGTTGCTTTCTCTTAAAGAACATTTGGATACTGGGAGCAGTGACGCAGCGCTTTGGATACCCTATGTCAAGGACAGATTAAAATCAGAAGGGGCCAATGCCCTTGCCGATGCCATTTTGAAGGAACACTGGGCGAGTTGGTGGATGAGGCAGTTGCTTGGGAATAACGATAGATAAGGGAGCATTTATAATGAACAGGATCAGAAACATAACGGTTTTTGTTTTATTCGCATTTCTTGTATCTTTTTTTGCAGCCGGACTGGCTTTGGCGGATTCTAAGGAGCGCACAAAGGAATTTACTCTGTTTTATACTGGGAATACCCTGGGTAATCTTGATCCGTGTTTTGGTTGAGGGGGAAAGGAAAGCGGGGGAATCGCCCGGCGGGTCCGGTGGGTCCGTGATAATGTTCAGAATCATAAGAACTTCCTTTTTTTAGATGCTGGTAATTTTCTTTTCAGAAATGAAGCAGTACCTTCAGAAGCGGCAATTGCCAATGCAGGGCTTCTTTTGGATTTTTACCGTAATATGGGTTACACGGCCCTTTGTGTAGGCAAGAGAGATCTCGCGGGCTCAACCATGTTTCTGCTGGAAGAGACCAAGAAAAGAGGTTTGATGCCCTTATCGTCAAACCTGCGTTACAAGAATAAGGCCGTATTTGAGCCCTATAGGATATTTGATGTTAATGGTACGAAAGTAGGCGTCCTTGCCGTAACGTCTCCCAGGTTGAACCAGCGGATCAAGGCAGGCGGTGTGGAAGTGCTCGATCCTTCAGCCCGGCTTAAGTCCCTGGTCCCGGAGCTTAAGAACAAGGTCGATGTAATAGTGTTGTTGTCCAACCTCGGCGAGTTCGAGGACAGGAAGCTGGCATGCACTGTTGATGGTATAGATGTTATCATCGGAAGCGGTCCCGGAGGACAGCGTCCTCAGCCATTTAAAATAGGGAGGACCTATCTTTTGAGAGGGTCTCCAAAAGGAAAATCAGTGGGAAAAGTTGTGGTGAAACTCAATTCCGAGGGAGGTATACAGGGGTTGAATAATGAGCTGCATCAGCTAAAGGCAAGGCTTCCTGTGGATGAAGCTGCAATATCTAAAATAAAAAAGTTAAAACAGAAATATCCTGGTAACCGTTCAGGAGTTCAGGGTCCAAAGGTTCAGGGTTCACCGAAAAACCAAGGACCAGTAAAGGAATAAGTCGATGGAAAAGGCATTAGAGTGGACGTAAGCGTTCACGCCCATATTGTCATTTCGACCGAAGGGAGAAATCTTAAATGCCCATGACTGTGACATATTATGTGTATCTGCTAACAAATTGGAACAATAAAGTGATGTATCTGGGGGT
>QNAY01000074.1 GCA_003645605.1 Thermodesulfobacteriota bacterium | reverse complement strand
TTACCCCCAGATACATCACTTTATTGTTCCAATTTGTGAGCAGATACACATAATATGTCACAGTCATGGGCATTTAAGATTTCTCCCTTTGGTCGAAATGACAATATGGGCGTGAACGCTTACTTTCGAACTATATAAGATAAAAAATAATGATATAGAGCTATTGGATAATAACGAGAAAGAGGCATTTATGGGTTCATTAATCCGAAGTTCCCCCAGTGACTCGCAACTATTTGAAATCATTATGCCTGTTACATGACTACAACATAGTTAAGTGCCTGATATTATTAGGCCGCGAGGGGAACTTCGGATTAATGCGTATTTCCAACGAATTATGTTTTGAAACCTGAAAAAAGGCTGTCAGCTGTCAGGGGGGAAGTGAATAATTACGCCTGAGTTGTGTAGGTCTATGTGTGTCGAGGGAGCGCAGCAAGCAGGTGACGAATTCTCAGGTGCGATAATCCGCATTGATTCGCACATAATCGGTTGAAAAATCGCCGGTCAGCATACTGGCCTCTTCTTGCCCAAGACCCAAATCCAAGACAACGGTGAATTCTCCGGCAGCCATGACCTTCTTGGCCAGATCCTCAGCCTCTTTACTTACGCCCATACCCATTCTCACGATTTCTATATCATCAAAGGACAAACTGATCAGCCCCTGATCCAGGGGGAAACCCGCACGGCCTGCGGCAGCAAGAATTCGACCCCAGTTAGGATCTTCGCCAAAGAAGGCCGTCTTCACGAGTGGAGATTCAGCAACAGTCCGGGCTATCCTGTCTGCCTCTTCTCCGGTCCTTGCTCCTTTTACGACCAAGGTTACACACTTGGTGACACCTTCGCCGTCCATGACAATCTGCCGGGCCAGGTCTTGTAGCAGCTCTTTGAGTACAGCCTCAAGGGTCCCTCCGTAATAAACTTCGTTAATCTCCATGTTTCCGGCAAGACCGTTGGCCAAGGCCAGGACAGTGTCATTCGTACTGGTATCCCCGTCTATGGTAATCCGGTTAAACGTGTCTGATACGGTCCTTTCAAGTACGCCCTGCCACCAGACCGGGTCCACCTTTGCGTCTGACAGGACAAAGGAGAGCATTGTGGCCTGGGGTGGACCAATGTTCGGCCCTATCATGCCGGCGCCCTTTGCCATACCGGCAACAGTCACCTCTACACCACCGACATCAATGCGCCTGATGGCTGTCTTCCGAACCGTGTCCGTAGTGAGAATGGCGTCCGCCACAGCCTCCAGCCCATTTTCAGAAAGGCCCCTCACAAGTGCCGGTACGGCATCCGTTATCCGTCCCATGGGGAGAGGTTGGCCGATCACACCCGTTGAAGAGACCATCACATCATCAGGGGTTATGCCCATTTCCTTGGCCACGAGAGAGCATATCTTGTGGACATCGGCTATACCATCCTTGCCTGTGCAGGCATTTGCATTACCGCTGTTTACCACAACGGCCCTAGCATAAGGCCCGCCCCTGCTGAGACGATCAATCCCTGCAAGGACCGGGGCGGCCTTTACCTCGTTTCTGGTAAATACAGCTGCCAACACTGCGGACTCGTTAGAGGCTATCAGACCCAGGTCAAGGCGTCCATGATACTTGATGTTGGCTGAAACGGCTGAACCCTTGAAACCAGGAATCAATAAGTTCATAGTATAGTATTTTCCATTTTTGGGTCAATTTTGCAATCCTTTGCAGGAAGCTTCTTTTTCTTTGGCATTAATTTTTTAATCTTCAATTAGAGCATAACTCTCTACAATTGCTGGCAAATTTGAAACGATAGCAGAAATTTAAGCGCCTTGTTTTGTTGGCTTGAACTATTTATATTCTGTGTCTGACTTTTAGCAAAAACAGTTTGAGCTTCCGAGAAGGTTGCGGTGAAAATCCGGCGAGATTGCTCATTATAATCATTTTAAGATATATTTTCCCCCGTTTATCGCGAAAATTCACAGTTCCATCTGGATGTAACGTTATGTGGGCTGTTTCTATAGTACCGAACAATTTATGCTGTAGCACTTCATCGTTTCCATTCCCAGTCGTACTTCGATATACTACATAGTTAAGTACATGCTTATTGCCTTTAGTATATTGCTCGTCAACGATTGGTCGTCTGTTATTCATGGCATAATTTTTCTAGCAAATTCAAATACCGCTATCGCGCATGCGGTAGCGACATTCATTGATGAGTTTTGTCCAAACATAGGTATATGTATGGTGTAATCAGAAACATCTAATAAATCTTGGCTGACACCTGCATTTTCGGCCCCAACAATAAGACAAGTTTTGTCATTTTTTTTTGTAGTGAAGTTCCTTATATCAATGCTACTTGCTGTTATTTCTATGCTCACTATGAGATACCCGCTTTGTTTCAGTCGGTCTACTACTTCCAGCGCATTTTCCTTGTACTCATACTCCACAGCTTTTTCTGTTGATCTTGAGGTTTTCTTTATTTTGTTGTTAGGAGGAACCGGAGAACTTCCGGTCAAAAATATCTTCTGTACTCCTAGAGCATCGGCTATCCGAAAAATGCTCCCAATGTTCATTGGGACGTCAATATCATTCGCCAAAATGCAAAGAGGAAATTTGATTGGTTCCCTTTGAAATTCATTGTGTTCTAATTGAATATTCGCTGTTTTCATAAACTCTATACGTTGGTATAATAAATTATTTAGCTGATAAGCTCAATGGCTCAACGGCTCGCCCAAGGGACGCCAAGTTCATAGTATAGCATTTTCCTTTTTTTAACAGGAACAACAGGATAAATAAAAATCATGTAAATCCTGTTCATCCTGTCAGAAACAGTCCCGCCGAAGGCGCCAAATTCATTTCTTTCCGCAACATTTCTTATATTTTTTCCCGCTGCCACAGGGACATGGGTCATTACGACCTACTTTCTGCCCCTTGCGCTTAACAGTCTTTGCCTTGTCATCGCCATCTCCACGGCCATAGCTCCTGCGCTGCTGCTGCTTTCTGCGCCGAGTTTCCAGTTCTTTAGTTTCTCTTTCCCGCATAGGACGAATCCGGAGCAGGAGGCTTATAGCCTCTTCTCTGAAGCGCTGGATCATGGCCATAAACATGTCATAACCCTCGCGCCTATACTCCTGAAGCGGGTCTTTTTGGCCATAGCCTACCAGCCCTATACCCTCTCTTAAATGGTCCATATTGAGGAGATGATCCTTCCACAAGTTATCCAGAGTCTGGAGAACTATGAACCTCTCCACCCGGGCCATTTCTTCATCGCCGAACAGGGTCGCCTGGTTCTCATAGGCGTGTCTTGCGGCCGCAGCTATTTTTTCTTCCAGTGCCGCCGGATCAAGATCCTCTCTCTCTTCCTTAGGAATGTCCAGACGAACAGAAAATCGGCCAAGCAGACGTTCCTCCAGGGCCTTCCAATCCCATTCTTCTGAAAGTCCTTTTTCATCCGTATACGTATCCACCAAAACTGCTGCTATATCATCAATAAAACCATAGAGTTCCTCCCGCATATCTTCGCCGGCAAGTATCTGCCTCCGCTGGTTGTAAATCACCTCTCTCTGTTTGTTCATTACGTCATCGTAATCAAGTAGGTGCTTTCTTATCTCAAAGTTGTGGGCCTCAACTTTTCGCTGGGCGTTCTCTATAGCCTTGCTCAGCATGGAGTGTTCAATAGGCTCTCCCGCATCCATGCCCAGCTTGTCCATGATCCCGGAGATACGGTCTGATCCGAAGATGCGCAGCAGGTCATCCTCCAGGGACAGGTAAAACCTGGAAGAACCGAGGTCGCCCTGGCGGCCGGACCTACCCCTGAGCTGATTGTCTATCCGCCTTGATTCGTGGCGCTCAATACTGAGGATGTGCAGCCCGCCCATATCGGCCACCCCCTTGCCCAGGACTATGTCCGTCCCACGGCCTGCCATATTGGTGGCAATGGTAATCCTGCCTCCCTCCCCGGCATGGGCTATGATTTCCGCCTCCCTCTCGTGATGCTTTGCGTTCAGGACTTCATGTTTAACTCCCTGGCGCTTCAACATTTTTGAAAGCCGTTCGGAATTATCCACACTGGAACTACCTACCAGGACAGGTCGGCCCTGATCATGAAGAGATTTAATTTCCTTGGTCGCGGCTTCGAATTTTTCGCTCTCTGTCCTGAAAACCACATCCGGATAGTCCTTGCGAATCATATCCATGTGAGTGGGGACTACAACCACCTCCAGGTTGTAAATCTTCTGAAACTCCGCTGCCTCTGTCTCGGCAGTACCCGTCATACCTGCGAGCTTTTCATACATGCGGAAAAAGTTTTGGAAGGTTATGGAAGCCAGTGTCTGGTTTTCACTCTCTATCTTTACGCCTTCCTTGGCCTCAAGAGCCTGGTGCAGCCCATCACTGTAACGTCTTCCCGGCATAATGCGGCCCGTAAACTCGTCAACTATCACCACCTGACCGTCTTTGACCAGATAATCTATATCCCTCTTGAACAGAACATGGGCCTTGAGGGCCTGTTGCACGTGGTGAAGGAGCTCGGCCTGGGCGGGATCATAGAGATTTTTTACTTCCAGAAGCTTTTCGCACTTTGTCACACCCTCTTCAGTCAGACTGACTGCCCTGGCCTTTTCATCCACTGTAAAATCAGTTTCCCTATTCAGGTGCGGGCTGATTTGATTGACCCTGTAGTAAAGATCCGTAGAATCTTCGGATGGGCCTGATATGATGAGTGGGGTTCGGGCCTCATCAATGAGGATGCTGTCCACTTCGTCCACTATGGCATAATGGAATTCCCGCTGGACCATGTCCTCAATGGAGTACTTCATGTTGTCTCTAAGATAGTCGAATCCGAACTCGTTATTGGTGCCGTAAGTCACATCGGCATCATAGGCTGCTTTGCTCTCTGCATTCTGAAGGCCATGGACTATTACCCCAACATCCAGACCAAGAAAACGATACACCTGTCCCATCCACTCCGAGTCACGGGTTGCCAGATAGTCATTGACCGTAACCACGTGAACCCCGCGACCGGTAAGCGCATTCAGATAAACCGGCATTGTAGCCACTAAAGTCTTTCCTTCACCGGTCCTCATCTCGGCGATTTTGCCCTGATGCAGCACAATCCCGCCCATGAGCTGTACGTCAAAGGGCCTGAGCCCCAATGCCCTGCGAGCCGCCTCCCGTGTAACGGCAAAGGCCTCCGGGAGCAATTCATCCAGAGACTCTCCATGTTCAAGCCGTCCCTTGAACTCAGGGGTCTTTGCCTTGAGTTCTGCGTCAGACAAGGCCTTTGTTTCTGATTCAAGAGAATTTATACGATCTACAAGGGGCTGTAGCTTCTTGACCTCCCTGTCGTGTTTGGTGCCAAACACCTTTGCAACTAAATTTCCAAACATATAATCAAAGCTCCACCAGCAGTGCTATTTCGTCACAATCCGGGAATTTTGGGCACATCAAACAGTCTGCCCAGATTTTGTGGGGAAGTGAACTTTTGTCCACTAATTTGAACCCCAATTTCTCAAAGAATTTTGGTTGATATGTGAGGGTAAAGACCCGGTAAATTTCAAGGACAACGGCCTCTGAAAGGCAATGCTCCACAAGCTGTCTTCCCATACCCTTGGCCTGGTAATCTTCGCGTACCGCCAAAGACTTCACCTCAGCCAGGTCTTCCCAACATATATTAAGTGCCGCCACACCCACGATATTATCATCAGATGTCTGTATTACAGTATAGTCCCGCAGATGATCATATATCTCGCTGAGAGAACGCGGCAACAGCAAACCCTGGTCTGCAAAGTGAGCAAGTAGGGCATGAATGGACCTTACATCTGATATCTTGGCTTTCCGTATCATTATTTTCTAATCACGAATGGGTACGACATAAGATCTCAAGTTATGTTTTTGGGCCAATTCTTTTGCAGAGCCGGTGGCTTCCTCAACAGAACTGTACTCCCCGAGATGGACCCTATAGAAGACCCCCTTCTCAGGACCGAGATCGGCCTTTCTGACTTTAGCTCGATAGCCCTTATCTCTCCACCTTCGGGTCTCTTTATTTGCCCGCTCCCTCTCTCTATAAGAAGCTATTTGCAACACAAAGGATGTGGTCTTCTTTTTAACCGACGCTTTTCTTGGCTTTGGCTGCTCTTTTTCCTCAGTGTTAAGTGGAGTTACCTGCGTTATCCTCTCTTCTCTTACTGTTTGGATAACCGGCTTAGAAGGCTCTGAAGCTCCGATTTTTTCCGGAATTAAAGAAGCAACTTCCTCTGTTTCAGGCACTGCTCTTGCGACAATCTGGGTCTGAAGTGATTCATCCAAACCGCGTCCAACCAGCTTCTGACCAACCCAGAAACCCAGGATAAACACCCATAGAAAAACACAAACAGTAGATACAGTCAGGGCGATAAGCCCTCCCCAGCTTAACTGGAACTGTATTTTTCGACTTTTTTTTCTGGTTCGAGCCATCTCTCAACCTCATGCTAAACCTATAGGGCAGACACGTAGGTCTGCCCCCTACAGTCTACATTTTTGTAACCGTTCACGGGTTACAACGCCCGTTTTATCGCAAACCCACCGAACTGTAAGCGTTCACAGGGTGCTGCAGATGCGAGGCGGAGGATACGCAGACGTACTCCCTGTACTTCAAGTGTCCG
>QNAY01000073.1 GCA_003645605.1 Thermodesulfobacteriota bacterium | reverse complement strand
CCACTTTTGGGACCTCTTCTATTTGCTCGAAATCCTTTTAGGCTGGGCATTATGATCAATGTTTCCGGGTCCAAAAAGTGGGCAAAAAATATTGCCTAAAAACGGCGTTTTTAGACGCCCTAGATCAAGTCCGGCATGACGAGAGAACTTTGGACTCTCAAGATCCAAAATCACTCAATTATTAAACTCGCATATCCAACGACCTGTACATAGTCTCCTGTCACGTCGCCTGACGTAGCGTATTGAATCAGTTTAACAGAACTTGCTCCTAAGGCCAGAGACGCCACTAAAGTCACAGTAGTCGGTATTACCCCACACATTGATATATTATGTCCTCTCACGGTTTCCAAAAGACCCTGGGGGTCTAAGGCAAGGATCTTATCAATAGCCAGGCGGTCTTTGGACCGGGCCTGCTCCTGGGACTCATAATGAGTCATGTCGGTGCTGGCAACCAACAATACAGGTTTTCCTGCCTGTTTTACCGCCTCTGCTATTGTAGAACCTATATCTTTACATACGGAAAAGGATAGGTTTTTTAGGCAAACAGGCACAATACTCAATTTAGGCTGACGGTATTGCAGAAATGGTATCTGGACCTCCAAGGAATGCTCATATGTATGTGCCGATGCATCATCTTCAAGATAATCAGAGAGTTTAACCATCAGGGCTGCAAGGTCCTCTGAGATGGGGACAGTGCCCATAGGCATGGACCATGTCCCCCTGGCCATTACTGCTGCCGGAGATCCAACTCCTGTATGGCTCGGACCTAAAATAATAACGGTTTCAGGCACCTCGACCTGGGCATAGGCTGCTCCGGCCACGGCCCCGGAATACATATAACCCGCATGAGGCGCAACTATTGCCTTTGCCGATCTTGCTTCCGTTATAGGACCTATTAACTTACCAAGCTCGTAGTGAAGCCGGGTGGGGTTTCCATCATAAAACTGGTCAGCTACAGCAGGTTGGCGTATCATGGTTTAATATCCTCCGAGTCTGAAGACATCATTTATTAGTAATTATTTAGCTTGAGGGCTGAAGTGGGATTACAACGCCCGCTTTACCGCACCCCACCGAACTGTAAGCGTTTATAGGGTGCTGCAGATGTGAGGCGTACGGGTACGCAGACGTACTCCCTGTACTTCAAGTGCCCGACAACAAAGCAGATGCGGTGCCCTGTGAACGCTTACCATATAATATTATGAGTTGTGACTAAACCAGTGTCAAGAAGTACCCTGCAGGCAGAGGAGCTGAAAAGGCTTATCACGTATCACCAGATCCGGGACTCTGTCATAAACACCGGCCTGGATACAGAAACAAGAGAAAAAATCCTGAGAAGGGCAAGGGTCGTCGGCCACGAAGTCTATTACTACAGAAAGGCCGACAGGCTTATGCCCCTTGCCGGACAGGCTATACTCCGAGCCGACAGCAATGGAACCGATCTGCCATCCGGCTGCGTCTGGTGGGCAGACTCTCTTGTCCAGGCCCGGGGCAGAATAGGACGAAGCTGGTGGGCTCCCACAGGGGGGGTATATTTATGTCTGGCCCTGTATCCATCACTTTTTACTGAAAACTGGTCTTTTTACAATCTGGGAGTAGGAGTAGCTGTTGCCCAGGTCTTGAGAGAAAAAGGGGTCTCAGCAAAGATCCGCTGGATTAATGACGTATTAATAAAGGGACGCAAGATGGCCGGCATCCTCACAGAAGCAGTCAGGGCACCCAATTCCGGGCAGGCATATCTCCTCTTTGGCATAGGAATCAATGCAAACATGGAGACCTTTCCTGAAGATCTCGCATTTGCCACATCACTTTCCATAACTACAGGTAAACACTGGCACACAAAAGAGCTTGCGGCCCGAATCCTGGCACGGATCGGCTGGATCTTCGGGCTGATCCACCAATGGGAATCCGACTGTCTGAATACTGAACCTGGCTACCTGCCCCAAAATCCTGTAATAAGGGACTGGAATCTCCTGAGCGACACCCCGGGGCGCAGGGTGATCTATGGCCTGAATGCTGAACTCAATCCGGAGTTTGAAGCCTTGGCCCAAGGGCTTGCACCTGACGGAAGCCTCATGCTTACCCTGGATAATGGTGAAGGGGTCAGGGTTAACTCCGGGGAAATTCGTTATATTTAGGTAGAAGGTAGAAGGTAGAAGGCTGAAGTTAGAAGGTAATTCCGGAGAAATTCGTTACACTAAGGGTCCTAAAACCTGATCCTGCAAATATGCCTCGATAAAAGGATCCAGATTTCCGTTCAGCACTTCATTCACATTGCCAATCTCTACGCCTGTGCGATGGTCTTTGATTAGTTGATAGGGCTGGAGCACATAGGACCTGATCTGGCTTCCCCAGGCTATCTCCTTCTTCTTCTCATGGGCCTGCTGCCTCTCCGCATCCTTTTTTGCCTTCTCTCGTTCGAAGAGCCTGGCCTGCAGGATCTTCATGGCAATGGCCCGGTTTTTATGCTGGGATCTCTGATTCTGACACTGAACAACTATCCCGGTTGGTAAGTGAGTGATGCGGACAGCGGAACTTGTCTTGTTAACATGTTGTCCTCCGGCGCCACTGGCCCGGTATGTATCTACACGTAAATCTTTTTCATTAATATCAATTTCAATGGTCTCATCCAGCTCCGGAGCTACAAATACAGAGGCAAAGGAGGTATGCCGCCTTCCCGAAGCGTCAAAGGGCGAAATGCGGACCAGACGATGCACACCGGCCTCAGACTTCAGATAGCCATAGGTATAGAGGCCCTCGGCCAGAAAAGTCGCACTCTTTGTGCCAGCCTCATCTCCGGGCATTAGATCCAGCATTTTGACCTCAACCCCCCGCTTGTCACACCAACGGAGATACATTCTCAGCAACATCTCGGCCCAATCCTGGGCCTCGGTCCCTCCCGCCCCGGCATGAATTGTTACAATAGCATTATTGCGATCTTGCGAACCTGAAAGAAGCCTTGAGAGTTCAACCCCGTGTATCTTTTCATCAAGTTCCTTCAGCCCATTACTTACATCTTTAAGGACTGATAAATCCTCTTCCTCTTCTGCCATTTCAAGCAGTAATTCAAGCTCTTCATACTGCTCGGAAAGGTTATCCACATTCTCTTTTTGCTCTATCAGTAAAGATCGCTCCTTCAGAAACTCCTTGGATTTAGGGTCTTCCCAGAAATCCTGACGGAGCATCTCCTGGTCTATTTCAGCAAGACGCTTATCCAGAGTCTCCCGATCAAAGATAACCCCTCAGGAGCTCTAAGCGTCCGCCAAGATCATGCAAGCGCTCCTTAATTTCCTGTATATTTATTGTTGTTTTATCCGTAATCGTACCCATCTTATGCCTCCTTTTGGACTTTTCTCCAGAATGGAACTACCGCCCAAAATAAACAAAATAATAATAACCATATTTCTCCGTATTTTACATAAAAAGTATGGCCTTTGCGAAGGTGAAGTCGCCCTTCTATATAACATGGCTCAAACAGCGAAGTTTTTGCCGTTCTCTCGCCACATGGACTGATAAGTGAACTCACGCCTGTATTGGCTGCTCGAACCACCCACCTGCGGGTCTCAACAGCCCGGAATATCGCCATGATCTCATGCTGATAAGGCGCTCCTGTACGGCCGAACCATGCATCATTTGTGAGAACGGCCAGGAAGTTGGCCCCTTCCAGTACGGTTTTTCTGCTGAGAGTCGGGAATATGCTCTCAAAACATATCAATACGCCAATATGAAGGTCCTGCCGGGAAAGGGGCCTGGATGTAAATCCGGGGCTGAATTGGCCTACTGCCGGTATAAGACCCCGGGCCCACGCAGTCACCCATCCCCAGGGCAGATATTCCCCGAATGGGACCAGGTGCCTCTTGTCATATCTTCCTGCAATGGCACCATCAGGACCAAGAAGATAGACGCTGTTTAAGTATTCCGCTTTCCCTGCTTTATTAAAACGATAAGCCGGACTCCCGAACAACAGGGCAATATCAAGGTCCCTTGCCATGGACCGGACCTGTTCACCTAATGGACCGGGGACCTGAAAATAAAAAGGGACGGCAGTCTCCGGCCAGACAATCAGACAGGAAGACGCCTTGACCCCATTGTCCTGCTTCACTGCCGAGTTATCGAGTCCTTCAACGGCCTTTAAGCTGAGTTTACCATAAGTGTCGAGTGTCGCAACTTGAAAGGCCGGGTCCCATTTCATGTCCTGGGGGACTGCACCCTGTATGGCAACGACCCTGAGTTCAGGAAATTGATCATCATTATGAGCAATTTTTTCCATCCGCCATTCGCCGAAAAACCATAGACCAGCCAGGCAGACCAAAAACAGGGCCAGTTGGGCCGACCTTACCCGCTTACCCTGTAAAAAGACCAAATCCTTTGCGCCTGTATTCAGAAGGTCTTTAAAAAACTTCCAGATCAATACATTCAGCAAAACAATCAAAAAAGTAAGGCCGTAAGGTCCCCAAATCTCCGCTGTCTGGATCAGGGATGGAACAGGTTCCAGGGTGTAGGCCAGATATCCCCATGGGAATCCGCTCAACACATGGCCCCTGGCCCACTCAAGCAGAGTCCATGTCCCGGCAAGGGCAAGCGATGAAGGCAGACGGGACATTTCGGCAGTCCAATACCCCAAAAGACCGGACCAGATGGCAGGGTAAATAGCCAGATAGCACACCAGTAACCCAAACACAGGCCATGCAACCCAACCGGGTAAATTCCCATACTGGGAAATAGTAGGCGCTATCCACCAAAGGAGCGTGCCGAAATAGACAATACCGGCCAGGAATCCCATCCGGCAGGCATAATGCCATTCCTTGCCCCATACGGCCTCTATCAAAGGCACAAGGGCCAGCGCAACTACGGGAAAACATGAAAAAGGTGAAAAACAGACGCTCAACAGGAGGCCTGAGAATGAGGCGAGTAACCAGGACACCTTGTAGGCGTTCACAGGGCACCGCATCTGCTTTGTTGTCGGGCACTTGAAGTACAGGAAGTACGTCTGCGTACCCTCCGCCTCGCACCTGCAGCACCCTGTAAACGCTTACAGTTCTGTGGGTTGCGATAAAGCGGGGCGTTGTAATCCCGTGAACGGTTACTCCATTCCCGCCTGCCTCGCAAGCTCTTAACCTTTGAACCTTGAACCTTTGAACCCATGAACGGTTACGGCACCTTTAACTAATCGCTTTCAACTACTTGCATATTAAGACGTCACCTGACGTCTTTAACCGGTTCTTTCACCCGTGTGTATCATAGGAGTAAAGAATCTGACGTTCCACAGGTATGCGCTTTTCCGGAAGCTGTGGGGGCGGCCACTCGGAAGTCATTTCAAGGAGCTTGGACCTGGAAGGTATTGCATCCCAGCCATAGGCAACCGCCCGTTTTCCCCGGACATCCAGCAGGGCGGCCTCAATAAGGCTGGCCTGGACCGCCCAGGGTATTATGTAATCAGGCTCAAGGAGCCGGGCAACCGCAATAGTACCGGATTCCCTGGTAACTACAGAGCCCGGTCCACACCTAATAACCATAAGAAAGCGACCGTCAATATGCGCCACTAAATCCGCCAGACAGAGTACCTTCTGCCGGTCTATTTCAATTAGGATTTCCCGGTCAACCTGGAAATCCGAAATCCTGTAGCCAAGCTCCTCCATCAGGAACGGAGCCAACTTCTGTTTGATCCTTTCTCTGTCCGTATCAAGCACCAGTTTTCCGGTAAAATAACATGGGATTTTTACAAATACGGAGGCCTCACAAGTAAGTGCCATGATAGTTTACACCTCTTTCCCCTCAATCTATTCAAGCAATTCTTCAGTTCCGGTAAAAATCTAACGCATGAAACGGATATTGTCCAAAAAAATGTTATAAATTCTGCGCCTTGCATCTATCGCAACAATCTTAGTTGCAACAACTCCTGTAAATTTCTCCTTCCATCAATTACACAATGAATATATGCTTCATGATCTCTGATCTGAATATAATCCTGTAAGGTTTATAATAGATCTCAAGAAAATCAAAAACATTAATCCGTTCCATCTCCGGAGGATTATGCCCAAAATGAGATCAAAATCAAGATGGAAATAGCGCAAGTATATCATTGATTTCAACAAATTATAGCTCTACTGAAACCCTGAAATTTTATACAAAAAACACAAATCAAAGAAAAACGGCGCTTTTGGATGATTTTACGAGATCGTGGTTTTTTGAGCAGAGGGGGGTGACATCTTATATCTTGCTGAAATTTAAATAAAAAGACATCATGAGAATTGCTGGCTTTAGTCAAAACAGATTGACATTATTATACAATTTTATTAAATTACTAATTTAGCTCAGAAGTTTATCGAACTGAAGTTCGAAAAAGGCGAAAGGCGAAAAGCCAGAGCTTTAAAAAAAACGAGCGAAAAGATGAATTACAAAAAACCAAAACGGATGTTTGAAGACTCAGGGGTAGTTGATCCCAGAATGTCATACCATGTTGAGTTAGAGAATGTGGTTAATACAAAACACCAGGACTTCACCGCTCACAGGAATTGACCCGCATCTGCTCATGAAAATTGACCCACCGGAATTACGCTCAGGTTTTGACCCCACTCTGATTTTTTAATTTTGCCTTTTCCGACATAGTCCGGTCTGTG
>QNAY01000072.1 GCA_003645605.1 Thermodesulfobacteriota bacterium | reverse complement strand
CCCACTTTTTGGACCTCTTCTATTTGCTCGAAATCCTTTTAGGCTGGGCATTATGATCAATGTTTCCGGGTCCAAAAAGTGGGCAAAAAATATTGCCTAAAAACGGCATTTTTAGACGCCCTATACCAAACTGTAAACGTTTACAGGGTGCTGCAGATGCGAGGCGGAGGGTGCGCAGACGTACTCCCTGTACTTCAAGTGCCCGTCAACAAAGTAGATGCGGTGCCCTGTGAACGCTTACCCAACTTTATTCCAAATAGAACGTACCGCAACCGAAATGGGTATAATTGCCCAGATGCAGAATAGATGCAATCTTAAGAAACGGAATAATAATACTGGGTATAGGTCCGAAAACCTGATAACCTGTCCAACTGCCGGGCATGTGTGCCGGCGCGGCATTGAGGGCGGAATTCGGGCATGGAAGTTGTATGGACTGGGACATGGCTTCATCCAGTACTCCCACCACTTCTTGCGAAAGGATGTCAATCAAGTCAGCGGCACGGCCTTTAGACATTGCACCAAGTTTCATGCATCTGTTTACAAAGGCATTCAGCAGATACTCCATATTGGGACCCAGTTTCAGGGATATGGTATTCTGTGATTGCTTCTGGTATGCTTTAGAGACATTATCCAGATCAAATGGAGTTGCCCATATCAGTCTGTTGTAGATGTGGTTTCCTTTTTTTTCGCTTAGCCCCTCTATCCACTGGGAAGGACTGGGTTCATAGGTGGTGTCCAGTTGCCCATTTTGAACTACCGGTTCCCATGTATGTCCGTGGGCGCAGTAAACATCAGTGATGTCGAAATGTCCCCACAGACTGTTCCCTCTATTGAATTCAGATATTGAAGTGTAACCTGCTTTTTCCATAGCGGGCAGAATTGACTCAAGGAAAAAGCTGTGTCTGGCACATTCCCCAAAGAGTTTCAGCTCCCAGATTAACGGCTCACCCACTCCATATATCTTTTTGGAAGTATGCGCCACAATACTGACCTCAACAGGCCATGGAGCATTTGATGCCGACGGCAAATCATAATATTTTACTTTTTTCTGATCTCGAGTGCAAAAATTTTTCCAACGCTTCAGTGCTTTGCGCCATTGTCTTGCCTCTTTGGTCCCCAGATGTTCGGATATGATCGTGCCGAGGACCCTTGAGATTTGAACGGCAGGGTACGCAGATATACATCCCTGACTCCTGTTTACCCGCCATACGCACAGATATCGAACAAGATCAATCATGGAATATATCCACATACGGGAGGACTTCATAAAGCAAAAATATACGTTCACGAGGCCAATGGCGCATACTCCAGGCCTCCAGCATATCCCTGGCTTCGTGATCAATCCGTCCCAACAACCGCCCCCACTGGAAATGGAGATTCCTGTGACCGGGTTTTAATAACATGTCCCTTATCTCGATCTGTTCGTCAGGCCTCAAATTGCGACGGAATGTTACCCCCATATTCAAGATGGACAAAAAATCTTCTCCACTAAAGGTCAGCATTCCTCTTTTTTCCCGCAGATGGGGCTTAAATATCTGCAACGGACTGGAATAAAAACGAATCCTGAGCATATCCATAGGGAAATCGGCTTCATGATGTATGGCCTTGCACAGAACATCTCCCATACAGGTCCCATAACCAGGTCCTTTGGTTGGGAATATCTGTATTAGTCCTTTTATGTCTGAGCCGTGATATAGTAACAGCTCTTCCAACCACTTCCTCAACCCACGTCGCTGTAGTATCAACAAAAACCGGTTCTGATCATGGACATAAACCCCTTCAGTAAAGTCTTTACATGTTTCATTATTCAGATGCCAGGGTAAGTCAGACACAAAGCCCCACAAGCAGACCAAATTTCTGATAATCCGCCCAAGCCCTTCCGTCCGGTCCAGAATGGCAGAACATGTCTTGCAGTATGCTGAATCATCCTGCCGTCGGTATATTTTGCAACGCTCGCAAGGCGGTCTATCTGCAGAAAAAGGAGGGGCCGGAGGCTCATTTTTCAACTCCTCCAGTCCCTCTGATCTTTCTCCTGCTATATATGAGATAGTGCCAAGAAGCTCCGGCCCTGTAGTACACCGGCGAATCCAATCAAAGGGACTTAGCATTCAGGGCCTTCAGCAATTCGGAATGATGGGCTATCACCTTGGAATTCAGCCACTGATCGACAGACAATGGTTTGCGCCATTTGCCGTTCTTGTCCCCGCCATATCGGGCATTCCAGTCAATCAGATAGCTTTCCGGCAAAACACGCATTGTCAGGCTCCCAAACCCCAGATACCGGGCCTTGCCGACCTTGTGGGCCATGCCGTTTTCCATCTCCAGACACCAGATAAGACGCTGGAGTTCTTCCTTTTTCAGGTTCCAGAACCGTATACTCGTATGGAATTTCCCGCCGGGAAGTATTGCCCTTATATAATTTGCCTGAACGTCATCCGGGACCAGATCGTCCAATCTTTCTATGGACGGCGCAAGCGGAACATTGGGGAAGAGCCTCCACAACCCGGCGATTATGTTGAACTTTGCCTGGTTGCCCGGAATATTTTTCCACTCTTTACCTGTCCATTGCCAATGGCCATAGGGATAAGGAACCTTGAACCACTCGGTCTTGATATTTTCAAACATACCAAAGTCAAAGACCAGCCTTCCCATCAATGCCTGATTCTGTCCTGTACCCACCCATCCAAACAGGCTATCCGCCGGATTTAGTTTACTGATATCGGCACTGGGACTGCTGGATTCACTTGCTATGGAGTAAATGTGCCTTATCATTCCCTTGAGCGTCTTGCTGGGCAAGGCATAAGAATGACCGTCTCCACGTACGTCCCTGGAAGGCGGAGATATACTGAAAAAATCCCAGCCGTTAACCGGTTCTCCATTCAGGACCGCCGTGTAAAACGGTTCTCCACTCTCACGGACATGCACCGGAGTCAAGACTGTTCCCTCGATCATCAATTTACCCGAATAGCCTCCAAAAGAACTGTGAGAGATGAAACCTCGGGACGCTATACGCGGCTCCTGAAAATCATCCACGTCCTTTTTCGATATTTTGGCAAGAGATGTCCAGATGGAAGCGACATCCGGGCCTTCTATTTCTGCGCGCTGCCATATACCATCTTTCTCAAGCTGAACATTTCCAAAGAGCTTCTCAGTCATCTTGTCCGCTTTTGGGGTGAGCCATGTCAGCTTTTCAAGCCTGGCTTGGGTCCAGCCAAAACCGGATGTCTTTTCACCCCCTAAAGGGATGTCCCCCATCTGAAAATCATTCAACAGATGCGCAAAGACATTCAGGGCCGGCATGTCCTTTTCTGAGACATCGTTGACATCTAACCTCATGCGGAAACTTAGGTCTTTTCCATAAGCAAAAAGGAAATCAGTCTTGGCTTGCTCTACGGGCCGGCCGGTAGCCGGGTCCATACGTACCCCATCCATTGAGCACCATGCCTTTTGGGGACTATCCGGATTTGCCAGATAGGCATCTGAAAACTGGATATGTCCGGGCTGACGCTGTTTTCCAAACAACCAGTCCAGGACATCTCCGGTTTCACGGCCTTCTCCCCAAAGCGTAGCCAGAACCTGGGATGCCCGCTTGCGAAAGGCCCCTTTTATGGTGCTGCCGGGTATGTAAACCTCCCATTTGCCCTTCTCCTGAGCAGACGGAGACCATGTGAACATCTTCATGAATACCGTGTCATAAGGCTTTCCATAGGCCTGAGAAATCTCTCTGTTTGAAGGACCGCCGGCACGAAAATCCGTATTCTCCGGCCTGGAAAGCTCCACCCTGGTATGATCCCTATATGCTTTAAGCACGGCAATGCAATTTTCATCATTGACAATGCTCTTTCTCAAGTTGCGGGTATTCACCATATGGCGGTAACTAACACGATTATGAGATTGTAAAAACTCTCTCCATATCCCATCTGTTACTCCTTTGGGAACAGCTTTGGGATCATCCCATTGTCTTTCAGTGATCTCTCCGTTCATGAGCATGTTCTTGATCTGAATGTGTTGCAGCCGACTGGTTATCTCTTCGTCTACCCATACGTCGCTTTCCAGCAACTTCTGTTGTTGATCCACTTGATTATATAGCCCCGGCAAAACATCCTCGTCACATGCCTTGATAATCAGTTTTTCAAATTTGGATTGGTCATCCATGGCTGCTGCCAGGTCATCAGCTATATCCTGAACAATGCCAAGCTTACCTGCCATCTCCTGCCATGCGTCTCTGTCCAACTCACGGGCTGTCTTCTGTTCATGTTCAAGTATGTCCAGAATCCTTCTGGACTTCTTGGCATTCTTGCCAAGAGTGTCATAAAAGGTATCCTCAGCGGCCTCGCGGCTAGGGAAGCTCCGGTCTACAAGTGGTTCGATTTTGCTGAGGACTTTTTTGGAAATAGCATGTTTACCTTTGGAAAGTTTGGCCAAGGCGGATTTAGGGAATGTCCAGGCCGCTTCGGTTCGAGATGAACGCTGGGTAATCCAGCCGGTTATAGCGCGCGGCAAAGACCTGGCCAGTTTTGCCTTCCACTTATCCACATCAGAGACGTTGCCGCCTATGGCTATCTCCAGACGACCCCGTATAACACCGGGAATCCGACTCATCCCCTGTAAAAACAGTTTGCCGTTTGTGTCTACAAACGAAGGCTGATCCGACCCCACCTTGCCCCAGTTCCAGCCTATGAGAATGGGATTTTCAGCATCCAGGCTCAGATTTACACTGATATGATTTGGTTTGGGAGAAAGCTCCGGCAGTTTGACCGGCTTTGGCAGTGAGGCATCCAGTTCCAGGCGGCAGCGTCCAAGTCCCTTTGTCTTTCCAGCCCCGAACCAGAAACGGCCTTCCTCCAGCTCTTTCAGCAAATAATATAGACCTGCCTGATTATCTTTAGACTTCAGCATCTTGTCATTGACTATGAGCTTGAAATCAAACACGCAGTTTCTGAAGGTGGTTTCCATCTTGTAATTGGCATTGGCCTCAGCAGCCCAGCGATCTTTGTCCAATTTGATCCCCATCCGGAGATCAAAAAACCTGTCCGGATTGTAGTATTCCGGCTTGAGACGACAATCAACCTCTGTTATAAGCCCCATTGGCATAGACTTGCCATAGAGCCTTTGCCATAGCCTGTTTAGCAGACCGAGGTTTCGCCCGTTTCTGGATTCACCGATAAATGCATCCATCAGCGATTCAGCGGTCCCTGCTATCTCGCCCGCCAGGGAAATCATCATGGTTGAGCCGTCACCATCCCTGGTAAAAAGGGTCTTCCTGGCATTTCCGCGGTAGATAGGTGCTTCTGCGATAAGCTGTCCTCTAATAATCATAAGTTATCTCCTTTTCGAACCTCCGACTATTCATTATTGGACGTACACTAAATAGTCCTGCAATAGATATATCTGCACCAAGGAAAACCGTAAAACAATCTCTATCCTGTTAGTTTTTATCTTATTATAGTGCCTGAACGGAAACTCCAAATTTTGTTTTTTCAGTTTAGGCCATGGGCAATTAACATATTAAGATTACTTCCTTTTTAAATTCAACATTCAAAATTTAGAATTCAAAATTGTGTCTGAACGGCCTTTTCGTTCATGCATTATATAGATAACAGGGTAGTATGCATAGTCAAGCCCGTAATTATTCACTCCCTCTTGGGCAATGATGCCTTCTCAAGCCGAACCCGGTTGCCTAAAAAACACTGGACCACTTCCTGAGTCGTTGGAGTGAGGTCAGAGACAAAAAAACGATCTTCCAGGCCATGTGATTTTTCAGACAGTTGATCCTTGGCCTCAAGATATGAATAAACTGCATGTGCTATTTCAGCAGAAGGATCTACTATTTTTACCTTCTTTCCAATTTTTTCCTGGATTATTTGTTTAAGAACAGGATAATGGGTACATCCAAGGATCAGGGTATCTATCTGTTGGTTTTTTAAAGGCCTGAGATACTTTTTAACTATCATGCGGCTTTCCCTGGTCTTGAGCCATCCTTCCTCCACCAGGGGCACCAGAAGAGGACATGCCTGGCTGTATACCTTTGCATCGGGCAGACGTGCGTGGATCGCTTTTTCGTATACATCGCTTGTCACTGTAGCCCTTGTACCTATTAAGCCGATGTTTTTTCGTCTGGTAAGGGCCAATGCCTGTTCTATAGAGGGAGTTACGACTTCAAATATTGGTTCAGAAAATTCCTGTTTTAAGGTTGAGGTGGCAGTACTGGCTGCGCTGTGGCAGGCGATTACTAATATACCGGCTCCGTGCTCCAGCAAGAATTTAGTGTCTTCCCTGGCATATTGAATAATTGTTTCCGGGCTTTTGGTCCCATAGGGGGTCCGCGCAGTGTCTCCAAAATAGATAAGAGGCTGGGTCGGCAATAACTTTTTGATCTCGCGGACTACCGTGAGTCCGCCAATACCTGAGTCGAAAACGCCTATGGTTACACTCATTCTAAAGAGGTTTCCTCTAATTATGATTTTCGTTTCAGATTATACTAACCGTTCACGGTATTACAACGCCCGTTTTACCGCAACCCTCCGAACTGTGCGGTTACAAGTCAGATTGTGCAACACACGAAAAAGAAAAGAATTATCACGAAAGCACGAAATACCGAAAACACGAAAAAAATATCAGCAATTTGATAGTATAGTGTCTGAACGAAAACTAACCAAAACTGTCATTTCGAGCAAAGCGAGAAATCTTATAGTACTGAAAATACAGGCATTAAAGATTTCTCCCTACGGTCGAAATGACAAAAAGAGGGGTTT
>QNAY01000071.1 GCA_003645605.1 Thermodesulfobacteriota bacterium | reverse complement strand
TTTAAAGACTTCCTTTGTGAAGGTCAGGTAGGTATATATCCTTAAAGGAATGGAACCTCCCATATCTTTTGCTTTACACACTTCCCCTTGAAACATGAGCTTCCAGTCTTCTCTTATGAAATGTTGTGTCTTGTCAGAAATAAATAGCGCAGAAACAGTAAGGCAGAAAAGCAGAAAAAAAATGGCGAAATATCTCTTGGCTGAGCTGTAAAAAAGATATGATGCAGCCATGCCAACAGAGACTGAAAGGATAGCTCCACGCCGCGTTGTTGATATCAGCGCAAACAAGTTGACAAGCAAGAGTATCAGATTTCTGATTCTGTGTTGGTGCCTCACTATATATATGAAGGCTACAGCTACTAGAAGGGTTAAATATATGCTGATGTGCTTGATCCCATTAAAAAGTGTGTTTGCATAACTAAAAATAAAAATTCTGTCTCCAATACTAGCCGAATCAACATCAACGTTTGTATCAGTGTCAAGGAACCAGAATTCACCTTGACTGACAAGCCACTGTGACATAAGTCCCAAATAAAAGATCAGAAAAACTACATTGGCAGCAGTCACTATTCCCGTCCAGTTAATTTTTCTTCCATATTTTTCAGAAAAAAGGAGCAGTGAAATAAACATGCTGAAATTCAGAACATATTCACTACAAAATATCCTGAAAGAATATTTAGGATCCGGGCTCATAAATATGGATATAAACGCTGTGACAGAAAAAAATCCCAATGCCCAAGAAAGAGGATGACGGAAAAACTCACATAAAAGAGCGCAGGTTTCACTAAATTTGTTTTTGAAGGAACTGGTAATAGCGCTAAAGCATGTAATAATTATGAGAATGGAAAGGACATATCTTAGGGTTGTGCCTCCTATATGAAAGGGAATAATTGCCAAGAGAATAAAAAAAAAGGATTTTAAGAGACGTTCAGCATACATTCCGTTTTCTCTTTAATCTGGTTTCTACCCTTTTGCGCAGATTTTTTAATAATATTGTACTTTCTTTTTCCCAAGGCATGTGCAGCCTGATATAGTGTATTAAAAAGTCATAGGTAATGTGCTCTTTTATTCTCCATATCTCCATGGATGCACACATGTCTGTAATATCAGAAATCCTGTCTCTATCTTTTACTGCCTTTCTGATCCTGGTACTGTCAAGGTCAAACACAGTGAGGCTGTTTTTGCCAGCGGGATTAAAACAGAAATTGGTTATTTTGCAATCGCCATGGAAAACTCCTTTTTCATGCATCTGCCACAGGAAATATGCCAGATTCTTTATTAGCCTGTCCCCTTGTTTTCGCTGCTTGAGGGTCTGCTTTATAAGGATTGTATTTGCATCTCCTGCCTCAATCCATGGCGATAGCATTGCTCCATAGATACTCTTCCAGGGATCCCCTGTGTGGATTGCAACCAGAGGTAACGGTGTTGATATGTGGCGTAAGAGGAGATTCCGGGAGGTATGCCATGCACGAAGAACCCTGGGAGTTTTGAAAAGATAGGATATGGACTTCAAGTTACCGGAACTTCGGTATGCCTTCAAAAAATATTTTGTTGATTTCGTGTTGATCTTGAGACAGAGTGTGTGCCTGGAATTTTTCAGGATGTTTTCCGGGCTCTGGAATTTTTCAGGGTGTTTAACAAAGGAGATCAACAGGTCTGATAGGTGTTTAGGGCACTGTTCAGACCTTAATATTACAGTTTTACCCTGCCTGGTCTTAACGATTTTCTTGAGTATCCTTCTTGTTCCCCTCTTGTCCCAATGGCGTCGCATCCGCTTAAACGCTCTTTCTTGAATCCCATGGCGTTGCTTTCTGCTTTTTAATTCAGGCCACTTATGGGATAAAAGGCTCGTGAACTCCAGAATTTCCCGTTTTCTTACCATATCCCACAGAGGAGGCATGATATAGGAAAGCTGGTCCATCCGCTCTCTGGTATTCAATGGTCTGTCAAACAATTTGGCCCTGTGCAGGTCTATGAGTACAAATCGTTCTTTGCGTCTGTCAAAGATGACATTGTTGAGATGGAAATCAGGCTGGAAAACGCCAAATTCAGAAATGTCGGCAATAAATTGGGAAAACAGGTTGATAACCCTCTTTTTTTGAGTTCTTGTCAGCCCTGGCCACTCATCGCAGAGAAATGATTCAAGATCAGGGCCTTCAATTTCAGACGCCGCAAAATAGCTCCAGCCGCCACTTTTGCCATATGCCACAGGCGGAGCTGTAAGGCTGCCGATGTGCAATCTGGTTGCAATCTTCCATTCTTTTTTAGCAGGATTTCTGAAAAGGGAAATTGCACTATGTTCCAACCTAAATGCCTTGATATAATAGCCTTTGCAGCAAAACACCTTTCGCTTTGCTGCCTCTTTAACGAGGCACATGTTTTCGGAGCCCCACAGTGATTCCGGATAAAAGGCCGAATCACAGATTTCCCAGTTTTTCTCAGAGGGACATGGAGGCAGAGGCAAGTGACGGTTCATGATTAATAGGAGGGTAAGTACTTATAAAACGCCCAATGATGCTGCAAAAAAAAGTATTTTTTCAGCCCTTGCATCCCAGGAATACTCTTTTGCCTTTCTCCAGGCAGCCTCAGAAAGAGTGGCTTCAAGGCCGGTGTCGTTTACCAATGTCAGTATGGCCTTTGCAAGGTCTTCAGGGCTGTCGGGGGTGAAAAATACACACTCCTTTTCTGAGACTATTTCTCGAATACTGGGAAGATCTGAGGCTACAACAGACACACCGTTTGACATGTATTCCAAAAGTTTGAGAGGAGAGGTGTATAGCCGGCTTGTTATAGATTGAGCAGAATTGGGTAGTATGGCAATTCTGGCCTTGTGCAACTCAGTCCTGACAGACTTGTTGGGCAGATGACCGAGCAGCCTTACCTTTTGCCTAACTGGTTCGGGTATTATATCTCTGTCTGTCTCTCCGATCATCACCAGTTCAAGATCAGGTAACATGTTAAGTGCGCTGAGAAGAGTCTCAATTCCCTTCCATTTATAATAAGTGGTACCTGCATAGTGTATCTGCCTTACAGGTCCTGAGCGATCCTTTTCCGGAAAGTCGTTGTTGCAAAAGGTGCCGCTTGGCACTACAGCGCAAGGAGGTGTCTTGTAGAGTTCCTTCCATCGTCTCTGAAGCCCCTCACTTATGAATATCAGGCCCTTGGCATCCTGAGCAATTTGTTCTTCCATTTGTAAAAGATCTTTACGGCCCGGATGTTTGTCCTTGAGAATTTCGTGTACCTCAAAGATAACCGCAAGTCCTTTACCGCACAGTTTTGCTGCCAGTTTTGGATGTCTTGAAATAATGGTATCAAACCTAACGGTTCTGATTAGTCTGTCAAGCCGCCGATTAAAGACCATGTTTGAGATAATTGGCCCAACATTTCTGTTTATACTTTTGATTATTAATTGTTCAGGCCTGGGAATGCCAAGACCGGAAAACATATTGCCCTGTATGTCCGCTGCAATTGTTACCTCAGTTTTCCGGGCCAATGCTGCGCAGGTTGCAGTAACCTGAATGCTTCGGGCCTTTTGTGATGGCAAAGGTTCCGGATATGCGTATAGGATTTTTGGCATTTGTGGTCCTTACTTTTTATTCTTCAGGAAAAGCTCTTTGCCCCAAGTCAGCTTTTTGTGGCCTGATATACCTCTTCAACACTGATTATGGACATGCAGTTTGGATCATTACAGTATTTTTGAATACACGGCGAGCATGGTTTAGGCTTTCTTATGACTTTGTGGATTTCAAGGTCCTGGTATGGCCCTGTATGACGCACAGTACTTGGCACAAAAAGAGAGATGGTTGGGGTCTTCAGTGCTACTGCAACATGAAAAGGGCCTGTATCGTTGGTGATGAAAAGATCCAGCCCTCTGAGCGCGGCAGGTAGCTTTTTTAGGGGCAGGCGCCCTGCAAGGTTGATTATTCCGGGGTTTTGACCGGAGTCAGTTATTATCCCTTCAGCTATTTCCTTGCCAATCTTTTCATCACCAGGTCCACCGAACAGGATGATATTGACATCTTCCGAATCAGCCAGGAGTCTCTTCCCAAGTTCTGAAAAGTATCCCTGTGGCCAAGCCTTGTAAGGTCTTGAGGCGGATATCTGAAATCCTATTCTTTTGTTTTTTGCATAGTTGCGTCTCGGGTCGTTAAGCAGATCATCCCAGAATGTTTTCGCATCTTCAGCCGTTATGGGCAGCACCATCCGCCTGTCCTGGGGGGAATCAAGTTTAACCTTGAAGAGTGTGCGCAATACGTCGAGCCTCTGTTCTATTACATGTGCTTCATCTCTGTATGGGACCTTTACATTAAGAAACGGGGCCACTGTTTCATCCTTGAAACCAATACGGGCAATAAAGGGAATCCGGGCCAGATAGGCGGCCTGAACAGGGCATGGATCACTGTCATGAAATACCAGACACAAGTCGTAGTTTCCAGACTTGATTCTGTTTAACAGGGAAAATAACCTTTTGTATCCTCCGTAATAGGGAATTATTGTTCTGATATCAGGATTATTTTCAAAAAGTACAGAGAACCTTTCCCTGACCATGAAATCTATGGATGCGTTTGGAAGAATGCGGCGTGTGGCCCTCACTGCCGGTGTGGAGAGCAGGGTATCTCCTATGGCAGTTGATGAAACTGCCAATACATTACTGATTTCCTCAGGGTCGAGTTCATTGACCGATTTTTTTCTTTCCTTTCCCCCCCCTTTTGTGACTAGAACAGCCTTCCATGCCGCCTTGTTTAAGAGTTTCATGGCAGCACCGCCTTGAACCGGGCCATCCACTTGGCCAGGATGAAAAGTGACCACAACTGGCGTGCCTTGAGTCCATCCCTTCCAATTTCAGAACTGAGCAGATTGGATACACCCTGTTTTTCAAAAAGCCTGTAGAAGTCATCCGGAGCATCCATAATTACTTCTTGTACCCTGTTTTTCAGCGGCCCTCCGATCCACCGGGCCAGGGGTATGGAGAATCCCTTTTTAGGTCTTTCGAACATGGTTTTTGAAATACGGTCAGAAAAAGCGTCTCTCAGGATGCGTTTCCCCTTTCTATCCGTTGTCATGCGGTATTTTGATGGAAGGCTAAGGGCAAATTCCAGAACATCATGGTCAAGAAAGGGAGATCTCAACTCAAGTCCGTGGGCCATGCTCATGTGATCGGAATAAAACAGGATGTCTCCGGGGAGATAGGTGTTTATGTCGGTAATCTGGAGCCTGTCAAGTTCATCGTCGTTGATCCGGTTGTAGAATGATCCAATTAGATCAACGGCAGTGGGATGCACAATTTTCCCCGCCAATGGACCTCTTGGATTAAATAGCAATTTTCTGGAGTTTGATGGAAAGAGTTCAAGAAAGGCAAGATAGCGCATAGGCTGATTAAGCAGAAGTGCTCTGTCGGCAGACCTTGCAGGAAAGCTCTTTTTTTTGCGTCTGCGGTTCAGGATACTCTCTGCCCAGGTGCTGGTTTTTCTTAGCCGGCAGTAAGGACGCCGGAGAAATAGTCTTTCAAGTCTTTTAATGAACAGACAGTGGCCATAGCGCTTGTATCCTCCAAAAGCCTCGTCTCCACCGTCTCCAGTGAGGGCGACCTTGACTTCCCCTGATGCAAATTTACTCAGGAAGTAGAGGGGAATTGCAGTTTCATTGGAAAAAGGTTCCCCAAACAGGGCGAGGATCTCCGGTGCTTTTAAAAGGGAATCAGCGGGCAGATAAAATTCATGGTGATCTGTTTTTAGATGATCTGCAATTTGCCTGGCATATGGCAGTTCATTGAACCTCTCATCTTCAAAACCTATTGAAAAGGTCTTTACCGGCCCTCGTAGTACCATGCTGGCAACAGTGAGGGAAGAGTCAATGCCACCTGAAAGAAATGCCCCTAGGGGCACATCTGATACCAGACGTCTGACCACAGCCTGATCAAAACGCTCTTTTGTTTCAATACATGCCTGCCTGTAATCCATGTTTCTCTTTGCCGGATTCATTGACCAGAATGGGGCATTGTTAATTATTTTGCCCTTTTCCACTTCCAGGAGATGTCCGGGAGGAAGCCTTCTGATCTCTTCAAACGCACAGAAGGGATGAGGGACGTAGCGAAGGCTCAAATAGAGGTCCAGGGCCTCAGGATCAATTTTCCTATCACATCCGGAAAGTGTAAGAAGTGCCGGGATTTCCGACGCAAAGAAAAAGCCGGAGCTGTTTTCAACATAGAATAGAGGTTTTACTCCAAGCCTGTCCCGCACAACAAGCATTCTTTTACTGTTGTGGTTAAGCGCACAGAAAGCGAACATCCCTTTTAGTTTTTCAATGCCTGCCTTGCCATATATCCTGATAATATTTGCCAGCACTTCTGTATCTGAGCGCGTGGTGAAAACACATTCCCTTTTTTCAAGGTCATGTTTCAGCTCTGAAAAGTTGTAGATTTCACCGTTAAAAACTACTGTTATTTTTCCTGTGGCATCTGTAAGCGGCTGAGATCCTCCTACAATATCGATGATTGCCAGTCTTCTGTGGGCAAGGCCTATCCTATTGTCAAAATAGATGCCACTTCCGTCAGGTCCTCTATGTGAGAGAAGAGAAGATGCCTTCTCAAGACGCCTTTGAGTACCTGGGAAGCTGTTTTCTTTTATGGAGTATCCTGCTATTCCGCACATAATATATTGTTAAATCAGAGCAAGGTATTACCTGGCCAATAGTTGCTACTGAAATATTATATTGCCTGTATTTCTACAATTTATTTAGTGCCTGAACGAAAACCCCTCTTTTTGTCATTTCGACCGTAGGGAGAAATCTTTAATGCCTGTATTTTCAGTACGATAAGATTTCTCGCTTTGCTCGAAATGACAGTTTTGGTT
>QNAY01000070.1 GCA_003645605.1 Thermodesulfobacteriota bacterium | reverse complement strand
GATAAGTTTAAGCAGGCCTATATCAACGCAAAAAAGGAAGATGTCACTATAATCAACAGCCCGGTGGGCATGCCTGGTAGGGCCCTTAAGGGTAAATTTATTGAGAAGGCCAAGGCAGGGGAAAAAAGACCTCATCGATGCGTATGCAAATGTATCAAAACCTGCAATTATCCAGACACACCTTATTGCATAGGTATGGCCCTTATAAACGCTCAGAGAGGAAACATTAAATCGGGCTTTGTGTTTTGCGGCTCAAACGTGTGGCGGGTAAACAAGATAGTCTCGGTCCGGGAACTCATGGATGAGCTGGTGCAGGGATACACAGAGACAGCCATGAAGGCCGCCGGGCCTAAATTATATCCATCCAGCCATAGGCATCCTCTCTCTCCCCATACTGTAAACCCATAATCTCATCAAAGAGCCTCTGGGCCAGATCTCCGGTCTTGCCCCCGTTAATGGAGTAATTTTCACCTTTATAATATAGGGCCCCTACAGGCGAAATGACTGCGGCTGTGCCGGTTCCAAAGCATTCCTTAAGGGCCTTGTTCTTTACCTTCTCAAGGACCTCATTAATCGTAATCGGCCGCTCTTCGACTTTGAGTCCCCAGCCCCGGGCAAGGCGCAGCACTGAATCCCTGGTAATACCGGGTAATATGCTCCCGCTCAGCTCAGGTGTGACCAAAGCGTCTTCCAGAAGGAAGAATATGTTCATCGTCCCGACTTCTTCTATATAACGTCGCTCTGCCGCATCAAGCCACAGTACCTGGGTAAAACCAAGTTCTTTCGCCTTCTCAGAGGCCATGAGGCTTGCAGCATAGTTGCCGGCAGTCTTGGCCTCTCCCACGCCCCCTGATACCGCCCTTACGTACTTGTCTGTCACAAAAATCTTTACAGGACTGAAACCTTCGGCATAGTAAGCCCCCACCGGGCTCAATATTACTGATAGTAAATATTCCTTAGCCGGACGCACTCCCAAAAAGGCCTCGGTAGCGATCATGAACGGCCTCACATAAAGAGATGTGCCATTGGCCTTTGGCACCCAGCGTTTCTCTATCTGAATAAGGGTCTTTATGGCTTGAAGGAGATCATCCTTATCTACTTGAGGCATACACATACGCCGGGCTGAATGATTCAGCCGGTCCATATTCTCCCCTGCCCTGAATAGCCTGATTTTGTCATCCTTTCCACGGTAGGCCTTGAGTCCTTCAAATATGGCCTGACCATAGTGCAGACACGCCGAAGCCGGATCAAGAGAAAAGTCCTCATAGGGCACTATCCTCGCGTTATGCCAACCAATGTCTGTTTTATAATCCATTAAAAACATGTGGTCTGAAAAGTGTTTGCCAAAACTCAGGTTAGAA
The DNA here is from genome assembly GCA_003645605.1 of Thermodesulfobacteriota bacterium. GTDB lineage: Bacteria > Desulfobacterota > Dissulfuribacteria > Dissulfuribacterales > UBA3076 > UBA3076. The sequence continues at coordinate 5,498 of QNAY01000070.1, read as the reverse complement.
GAAGAGGGGAGATTTTTTCGTTCTGATTCAGGCAAAAGCTTTATTTCAATATCCATGATAAGAGTTATCCTTTTCGGAGAAGTGATACACTTTAGCCACGGTCTGCTCCTAATTCAATAGTCCATTTAACCAGGAATGTGCATAAATAGTCCTGAAGGCATCAGCCGGACCTATGGTGTGTGGGGAGTAAGGAAGCCATAGAGGCGATATGCCGGTGCGGGTGACATTCCCGGAGATCAGGTCGTCATTTATCATTTCAGGCCGCAGATTATCAAAACGCACCACATCGCTAGAATCAACATAAGTCAGAGAGATGTCCAGGATAGGACGAATAACAGCAAGACGCCCGTAGGCATCCTCCCCCAATTCTACAAGACCCCATCGTCTCTCAGTGAAACTTTCAAACCATAGACCCTGCCGATACTCGCCGGTTATCTTGTCAAGCATCCGGGGAATAGTCCAGTATTTATATGACAAATTAACACAGGCCTTCACAGTGGCCTCGACCTCACTGCTGCCCTGGATCGCCAGGTAACTCCAGTCATCATAATCCGGGAAATCCTCTCTGATCAGAGACCTTCCCCGGTCCTGGACAGCCCATACTGCGTGGCAAACAGCACAGGCAACCAAACCCGCGTCTTCCGGCCTGTGACCAATACGTTTCTGGTCCATGGGCGGTCCTGAATGAGGTCCTGTTTTATCTTCCAGGTGGCAGTCTGTACAAGTCACATTCCGCTCTTTGCCCCCGCACGGCCCTGAATGATGGCAGTCTGTACACCCCATACCTGCCGTCCTGTGTACATCAGGGGTCATATCATGCCACTCCATACCATAGGGCCGTTGAATGTGCTCACCCTCAACCAGGGGTACACGAAAATCATCTTCAAAGTCCATCTCGAATCGTCCGTAATAGTCCCAACCAACGAAATTTCCATAGTGGCAGGAAAGGCACCGAATATCCTGGACCTTCCCACGGAATTTGTGGTCCCAAGGCCCTTTGGCCTTGATGCTCAGATGACATGCGGCACAGCCGGTCCCACGAGTAGTGCCTATGTAATCGTCACCTTGGTAATAAACGTGGCATCGAAAGCACCTCCTCCTGAGCATATCCGAAACAAGTCCCTTTTTCGTATAAGGAGGTTCTTCTATGGGCAATTTCAGCAGGGTCGGCACCTGTTCACCAGGAAAAAAACCAGACCAAACCGCTTCTATCACACCTGACAGGGTAAAATGACCGGAGGAGCCGGCTGCAGTCACCTCCCGGGCGTGACATCTTCCACAGGCGCCGGCCATTCGGGATGGATGGGACGGCATGGGAATCAAGCCATTATGGGCCTGAACACGGGTATAACCTTCAGACGTCCCGTGATGACAGACATTGCAGCCAATATCATGGGCAGGATCCAATTCCACGCTGTGACATCGTATGCAGCCTGATTTACCAAGAGATGAATCCATAAAGGGGGGCTGACATGCAGAGAGCAGGCATACTACAAGTATGTTAATATATAGACGAATCATTATAAGTGCCTAAAGTGAGCTAAAGTTAATGTGTTAATCGTGTTTGATGGTACACTTTTTTCTGCGACAAACCAAAGATTTAAATATCCTGAATCGCCCTGTAGCCCGGTGGAAAAACCATGCCTTCACAAAAACATAATTTCAAAGCCGCTCTAGCCTATCTGGATAAATTCCAGTTCCATGGTTTTCGTCTGGGCCTTGAGCGAATGACCGGCATATTAAATGCGTTCGGCAATCCGGAAAAGAGTTATCCGTGTCTCCATGTGGCAGGAACAAACGGAAAAGGTTCTGTAAGCGCTATTATTGCAAGTATTTTACATGCGGCCGGATACAGGACAGGTCTCTACACCTCACCCCACCTATCATCTCTCAGAGAGAGATTCAGGATAGGGAATACCATGATTTCCGAGGAGGATCTGAAAAAACAGATCTGGAGAATCAGAGATTTTCTGGAAAGGGGCTATGAACTCAGCTATTTCGAGTTTACCACTGCAATAGCAATGGTCTGGTTTGCAGAGCAGGGAGTTGACCTGGTAATTTTTGAAACCGGTCTCGGAGGCAGATTGGACGCCACTAACATAGTTATTCCCCTGGTCTCTGTTATTACAAATATCTCCTTGGAGCACCAAGCCTTTCTGGGTAGCAATATTCCTGAGATAGCCAGAGAAAAGGCGGGCATTATCAAGAAATGTGTACCGGTGATCACCGGGGTCAAAGAACAGCCTGCTCTTTCTGTGATATTGGATAGATGCCTTGAGATGAATGCCCCTGTTTGGAAACTTGGCCGTGACTTTGATATAGAAGAGCATGGGAATTCGGAAATCGATTATAAGGGGCAATTTCTTAAAATCAACGGATTGTATCCGACCTTGAGAGGTAGGCATCAGGCCACGAACGCCGGTCTTGCAATAGCGGCCTGTGAAAGATTGATAAAACAAGGATTCAGGGTCACTGATACCGCAGTCAGAAATGGATGCAGAGACGTATATTGGCCGGGGCGCGGGGAGCTGCTGAAGGGAAACTGCAGTGTGCTGCTTGATGGGGCCCATAATTTAGGTGGTTTACGGTCACTCAAAGACCTTCTTGGCCGGTTAAACACGACCCAGATAGACAAGGACAGGAATTTTCATACTCTCCTGTGGGCTTGTTCTGATGAGGGCGGAGACAAGGACTTTGTAGCCATGCTCAGGCAGATATCGTCTCTGTTCGGGCAAATCATTATTACAGAACCCCCTGGCCCAAGGGCGCCGGTCACGTTAGAAAGGTGGATAGGAAGTGACATCCCTAAAGATGTGACCATGGAACAAGACTGGCAGAAGGCCCTGAATAAAGCCCTTTCAGACTGCAACAAGGAGGATCTGCTCTGCGTGGCAGGCTCGCTTTACCTTGTAGGAGCGGTAAGAGAGGAATTGATGGAAAGAAAATTTGTTTGCGTCTGATGCAGCCCAAGCCAGGTCTGGCGTTTAACTCCCTCCATGTTGGTGCAGGCCCGTCTCAAGGCATACCTCTGGCCGATCAGGTACACTTTTTCTTCAGCCCTGGTGATAGCTGTATAAAACCATTTGTTGTTGAGCATTATAAAATGTGAATTAGTAAGGGGAATGACCACAATACGATACTGGCTCCCCTGGGCCTTGTGGACTGTAAGGGCATAGGCCAGCTCGATTATATCCCCGAGATGGTCAAAATAATATGCCACAACTATCCTTTCCGGATAGACAACATAAAACTGCTCAGTTTCAGGATCAATCTTTGAGATAAGACCGACGTGCCCATTAAAGACCCTCCTGAACTCCTCCGACTCAAACTTTTTCCCCTGTTTTATGAATTTGGCCCAGGTCATTACCTGCATGTCCCTGTTTTGGAGATGGACTACCTTGTCACCCTCCCTTATTGTTATGCCTGCCCTTGTCACACCGCCGCTTCCATGATTAAGGATGTCCTGAAGGTTTGTATTTAATATCTCCGTGCCCAATTGACCTATTCTCATCGGAGTAAGCACCTGAAAGTCCCATACAGGGTGGTTGAGGCGTCCCTTATATTCCCCGGCAAGTCCAAGGACACGATCAAGGATGGCCTGATTATTTTCTTCTCTCAGGAGTTTTAGTTCTTTTTCTGTCCGGTCTTTCTTCAGTATGTAGATATTATGACGTTCCATCTTCTCAAAGGCAAAATCTCGCCACCCTGACGCCTCAACTCCCTTGGGGACCTTCCCCTGACGGATTTCGTTGGCAAAAAGGGTAAGCACGCTGCCCTCACTCTGACGGTAGATCCGGGTAAGGTGTACTGCAGATATCAGCCCTGCAGCCAGCATGTCTCCAAAGACGTTTCCCGCTCCTATCGGGGGAAGCTGTGCCGGGTCTCCCACAATCAACAAAAGGGTGCCGGGCTTCAAGGCTTTGGCAAGGCGATAGAAAAGTGGCAGGCTTACCATGGATGCCTCATCCAGGACAACCACCCTGTGTGGTAATGGATTTTCCGGCCCGTGCTCGAATTTCCCTTCGCCTCTGTACTTGAGGAGGCTATGAATCGTCAGGGCATTGTACCCTGTAGCCTTTCTGAGTCTTGCTGAGGCCATGCCGGTAAAGGCGCAGCAGACTACATCATCCCGGTCGGCATAGTGCCTTGAGAGAAGATCCAGCACAACCCGGCAGACCGTGGTCTTTCCTGTTCCGGCATAACCGGCAAGACCAAAGACCATCCTAGGCTCGGTGGCGACCCGTAGTACTATCTCCCGCTGCTCAGGAGCAAATTCAATACCGACAGTACCCTCATAACGATCAAGGAATTCCTTCACCACATCAACAGGGATGACCAGCCTTTTGCATACTTTTGATCTCGCAACAGAAAAGTCCCTTAGCCAGTCCTCCATATAGCGATAGGCGGCAAGACCTATTTTCCCCTTGTCATCCCGCACTAAGGTGCCGTCAAGGATCATGGGTTTCAACACCCCCCTTATCAGGGATTCACCCGGGACCTTTTCATCTGTTGAAAGCACCTCTGTTACTGCCTGGATAAAGGTCTCATCATGAAGATAAGAATGGCCTTCTGTCTCTGCGGTCTCGACAAGTACGTAACTGACAGCGGCCCGAATCCTTTCAGGCGACTCAGGCTTGATTCCCAATCCAAGAGCTATCCTGTCCGCTGTCTTAAAACCTATGCCACGGACTTCAGTTAAGTTGTAAGGGTCCCTCCCTATTGTATCAAGCGCATTATCGCCAAAATGATTGTATATCCTTATTAAGAGATTGGGCGTTATCTTTCCCCCGTGTCCTGTCAGATACTCTGAAAGTGCCCTTAGATTCCTGTGTTTGTGCCAGGAGTGTTTTATAAGGGCGAGACGTTTTTGCTTTATCCCCTTGACCTTGAGAAGTTCCTCCGGCTGATATTCCAGGATATGTAACAGCTTCTCTTCTCCGTAATGTTCCAAGAGCTGTCGCGCGAGCTTTTCCCCAAGCCCCTTCACCACCTTTGACAAAAAGAAAAGCAGTTCGCTTCCCATGAGATTACAGCTCGAAAAGGCAAACTGCCTGCCGTACCTGGTGACGGTCCAGGCCCCGGAAAACTGAAATTCCGTGCCTTCCAGACCGGCCTGATTCAAAAGCTCAGGCACATGACCTATGGCTGTGAAGCTTGCTCCTTTGGCAGGATGTATCCTGAGAACAGCAAAGCCAGTATCAGGCGACGCGTATGTTACACGCTCAATGCGGCCACGAAGGGTCAGTTCTTGATTTGAAGACATAATTTAATACTGATAATTTATAGCCACGTATCCTTTTCTTCACTACTGCAATCGGCTTCGAAGTTATCCTAATAGAAAAGTAATAAGTGGGCTACTGTTTTGAAAACGATCTTCCTTGCTCTACCTAAGACTGTAATTAGTGCCTGAACGAAAACCCCTCTTTTTGTCATTTCGACCGTAGGGAGAAATCTTTAATGCCTGTATTTTCAGTACGATAAGATTTCTCGCTTTGCTC
>QNAY01000069.1 GCA_003645605.1 Thermodesulfobacteriota bacterium | reverse complement strand
TTCAACTACGGCCTGGTATTTCTCGGCTGGGGAGCAGGCTTTTTCATGGCAAGACTGGGCGGTACGATTGAAGATATGACAGGCAGCCTGAACACTGCTTTCTATATCTCAGGGGCCTTGCTGATTGCAGGAGTTATCCTCGCACGTATTACAACAAGACCTAAATACGCTGGAGAAGAATAGTAGAAATTTGTAATTTGGAAAAACACTAAAGATGTAGATTTGTTACCTAATTTCTAATTTCCAGTTTCGACAAAAAGGACGCGTGTTATAATACACGCGTCCTTTTTTGTAAGGAGTTAGTATATGAAACCTGATCACCTTGATATCCTGAACTCCGGACGCTGTTGCCTCTTGGTCATTGATCCCCAGGAGCGCCTCATGAAGGCAATTCATAAAGCAGACAGGGTAATACGCAATACGGCCATTATGATACACTGTGCCAAGGCTATGGAGATACCTATTATAGCAACAACACAATATGAAAAGGGCCTCGGACCATTTGTACCTGAGCTCGCCGAGCTGCTTACGGATATCACCTGTGTGGACAAAATTGAGTTCAGTGCCCTGGCAAACTATAATGTGAAACAGGTCCTTGCCAATCTGCCGGCTTCAGTTGACACTCTGATTATGGTAGGTGTTGAGGCCCATATATGCGTTTATCAGACTGCCGTTTGCGCAATCAAAATGGGATACAGGCCATGGATAGTGGCTGATGCCGTATCATCCAGGGAAAAACGAAATACTAAATTAGCCTTGAGCCGGATGAAAGCCATCGGAGCATCTGTAGGACCGGCAGAGATGGCGGTTTACGAACTGCTTGGGAAGGCCGGGACTCCAACGTTTAAGGCCATGTTACCGCACCTTAAGTGAGTCAAACTGTGATTCCGCTCAAAATGCTCCGGATGCAAGGCGCGAGATTTACGAGGAATGAGGCGTACTGGGTGTACGTCGTAGTGACGAGAAAATTGAAGTAACGCAGCAGATGGAGTATTTTCAGCGGAATCATGAATCATATTTTTCCCTGGACACTAACCGCTCTCAGTATAATAGGGGCAATACTGAACATAAGAAAAAAACGTTCCGGTTTTGCAGTCTATACACTAGCAAACATCGGCTGGATAATCGTGAATATCTATCACGAAATTTATGCGCAGGCGACCCTGTTTATAGTCTTCACCGGGCTTTCTATCTGGGGATGGATAGAATGGGGACGCAAAAAGTGGGGCAGACATGACAGCATTCTTTGAAACCTTTGATCACGGTGCTGACATAGGGATCAGGGGTAGAGGCAAGACATTGTCAGAGGCCTTTGAAAATGGTGCGAAGTCAATGTTTTCGCTCTTGGTGGAAGACCTTGATACAGTCATCCCTGAGAAATCAGTCACAATTTCCTGCGGGTCCTTTGATCTGGAGGGTCTGTTTGTTGCCTGGCTCAATTCCCTTTTGGCTGAATCTGATATACAAAGGTTGATATTTAGCGACTTCAAAGTAAAAATACAGGACCTTAGACTTACAGGAACAGCAATGGGAGAACCCATTGATTTCTCAAGGCACCAGCGAGGGGTAGAAGTCAAAGGAGCAACTTTCACCGAACTCGCAGTCAGGCAAGATGGAGGCTGGTGGATCGCCCAGTGTGTTGTGGATGTGTGAACCCATGAGGTGAATAATGGAGCTTAAACAGCTAAAACGACTCGGAAAGTATCAGTGGGAGATCCCCAGGGACAAGGACATGAGGGTGCCCGCCCTTGTCTTTGCCAGTGAGGACCTGGTCTCTGATATGGATGAAAAGGTCCGCGAACAACTCAGCAACGTGGCCTCATTGCCGGGGATTGTGAAGGCTGCCATTGCCATGCCTGATGCCCATTGGGGCTATGGTTTTCCCATTGGCGGAGTCGCTGCCTTTGATCCGGATGACGGCGGTATTATCTCCGTAGGCGGAGTAGGCTATGATATTTCCTGCGGGGTCAGGAACCTGCTGACCGGTCTCACGCGAGACGATGTCCTGCCCCTTCTTGAATTTCTGATTGATCGACTCTTCCAGGTTGTTCCATCCGGGGTGGGCTCTGAAGGCAAAATAAGGCTTAAACCTGCCGAACTGGACGATGTTCTCACAGGAGGCGCCCAATGGGCAGTGGAGATGGGTTACGGGCTTCCAGAAGATCTGGCCCATACGGAAGAGCAAGGAAGACTGGAAGGGGCTGACCCCTCTTGTGTCTCAGACATTGCCAAACGCCGCCAGTATCGTCAAGTTGGGACCCTTGGTTCAGGAAACCATTATCTGGAAATACAGTATGTGGAAGAGATTTTTCACCAGCCCTCGGCCAAGACCTTGGGTTTGAAACAAGGAGATGTAATAGTGGCAATCCACTGCGGCTCCAGGGCGCTTGGGCATCAGATCGGCACTGATTACCTTCAGGTACTTGGCAAGGCCGGCAAGAAGTATCAAATCCCAATAAAAGAAAGGGAGCTTGTGTGCGCCCCAATAAAATCTCCTGAAGGAGAAAGATACTACAAGGCCATGGTCTGTGGGGTAAACTGTGCACTTGCCAATCGGCAGGTAATTACTCATCTTACCCGCCAGGTTTTCCATGAAATATTTCCAAAGGCTACAGTGAAAAATCTTTATGATGTCAGCCACAATACGTGCAAAATCGAAGAACACAGGGTAAACGGCGAGGTGAAACGCCTTTATGTCCATAGGAAAGGGGCTACCAGGGCCTTTGGTCCAGGCAGACCTGATGAGATACCCGAAGCATTTAAAAACGTCGGTCAACCTGTGCTCATAGGCGGGACCATGGGGACCTGTTCCTATATTCTTGTAGGTCAGGAAACCGGGGAAACCCTGACCTGGGGTTCTGCATGCCACGGCGCAGGCCGTTCAATGAGTCGAAGGGCTGCACTGAAACGCTGGAAAGGCCGGAAGATAATTGCCGAACTGGCCCACAGGGGTATCCTCATACGGGCAGCGAGTTACCGTGGTGCGGCAGAAGAGGCGCCTGAAGCATACAAGGATGTTACAAGGGTAGTAGATTCCACACACAGGGCAGGACTTGCAAGAAAAGTGGCAAAGCTGAGACCAATGGCCTGCATCAAGGGTTGAGTAACTTTCCAGCGTCCGCCCCTTCAGGACACGGATACCGCACTATTTTTCCTTCAAAGGTACGAAACATTGCCTCATTTTTGCCGAATTCAAGCAAAAATGAAGGTATCATCAGGGCCTTCCCTCCACCACCAGGAAGATCCACAACATAGTTTGGAATACACAGACCACCTATTTTGCCCCACAGTCCCTGAATAATTTCCACACCCTTTCTGATATCTGTACGAAAGTGATCTGTCCCCTGCACAGCATCACAATAGAAAAGATAGTAAGGTCTTACCATGATCCTCTGAAGACTGCGGCACAGGTCTCGAATAACTTCCAGGGAATCATTGACCCCTTTCAGCAGCACGGTCTGATTAGACACTGGTATCCCTGCCTTAAGAAGCCTTTCGCACGCCTCCGTGGACTCATGTGTAATCTCTCTTGGATGATTGAAATGAGTATTTATCCAGAGGGGACGATGTCCGGCCAGCATTTGACACAAATCGTCGGTTATGCGCATGGGAAGCACTACAGGAATTCTGGTACCAATACGCAACACCTCCACATGAGGTATTTCCCTAAATGCCTTTAAAAACTCATCCAGCAGCCTCGGTTGCATTGTGAGGGGATCTCCTCCGGAGACTATGACTTCACGGACACGGTGGCTGCCTGCAACATAGTCCACCATACGATAAAGGGCCTCTTTTGTACTGTCGGCCTCCGGATTTTTCCATGTACGTTTCCTGTTGCAATGACGGCAGTACACAGCACATGTGCCGGTTACCATTGCCAGTACACGGTCAGGATATCTGTGAATCAAACCGGGGACCGGCATGTGCGCCCGTTCGGCCAAGGGGTCTTTTTCTGAACCAGGAAGTGAAAAACTTATCTCCCTGGGATCAGGAATACACTGCTTCCTGATAGGATCATCGGGATCCGACCAGTCGATCAGGGACAGATAATATGGCGTAACGGCATACCTGTATTGTGCTATGACATCTCTACAAATCTCTTTCTCAGAGGACGTGAGTTGCAACAACCCTGACAGTGCATCAAGTCCCTTAATCCGATTGGAAAACTGCCGGCGCCAATCAGACCACTGCCTTGTTTCATCCTTGGGTTTTTTCAGTGGAATCATCATTCTAACTAAGTTGAGCGTTTAGCTGTTAGCGTTTAGCTTTGAAAAATCAAGGCATTACGTTACTTAGAAACACCCAATGGGTTTACCCTGTTGAATCCCCACCAAGGGAGGCAGCGAAGCGGCATTCAACAGTGTGAAAGTTTGTAATAGCAAAACATCCTGTAATCATTAAGCTAATGGCTAATCGCTCGATTTAGGTTCTGAAAGCTTTATTACTTCCGTGAAATCACCTATGAATTTCTTTGAAAAGACTAATTTGGGTGATAGATTTAGAGTTTTTTCAAAATACTCTTTTGATTGCTGATACATCTTTAGGCTCTTATAACAAATGGCTATATCACATGAAATCTGGGGAATATCTCTATATTGAGGATCAATTTCTATAGTTTTTTTAAAATACCCAATGGCATCCTTATGATTTCCTAAATCCATGCATATCTTTGCCATATAAAAATAAGGATTGAGCCTTGTGCTGGGACGATTAAGCCTTGCCCCGGGGATTGTAACTGCTACTGCCGGTATTTGAAATTCAGGATAAGTCGTATTAGTTACAATTACTTCCAGATTATCCTGTTTAATTAGATTTACCGCCTTCTCTATTTCTACACTAAAATCTTCATGTTTGTAAGTAGATATCTTATTAAAAGGGATAGTTTCTTTGTTTTCTATTAAATATAAAGCATCCTCTAAAGTCTTAAAATATGGAAAACAATAAGTAGGTCCCCCCGGCTTTTTATGTTTATTTTCTTTATAAATAATCTGTGCTCTATGTTGAGCCACCTCAGTCAGGGCACGAATTAAGGCAAAATCACGATTCAGATGTGCGCCTGCCGCGTTATATATCCTGACTGTATTTGTTGGTGGATTTGAATCATAAGCAAGGACACTTACAGTTGGTATATTTAATCCTAAGGAAAAATCCTTGATATATAGTTCAATACCTGCGTCAAAAAATTTATTTATCAATGACTTTGCGATATGATAATTAATAGAAGATATATCAAGAGAAGGTGTAGACAACTTCCCTTCTATTACTCTTGAAATATTATGCCTTTCTATTACCTCTCCTATTGCCTGAAGTATTGCCTCTTGTATTGTATTTCCACTAGCAAATCCTGTAGTGCCATAGATAAGATAAAACCAATGTAGCGGAAAAAGAATGGGTTTGTTATGCGTTAAAGAGAAAGATTTTATCCAGGGAAGAGGTACTTTTTTTAAATCTTCTAATATCTCATCTGTTTGATAAATAGAAGGTAAAGATAAAAGCAAGCTTAATGGATCTAATGCATTTTCTTTTAACTTATCATAGCTGGAAATGATAAAAGGCTCTCTCTCTTTTATAAACCACGCGCAACTATGGCGTTCGATAGCCTCCATTAATGCGCTGGCCTTTGCCTGCTCTATAGATACACCCTTTCCACAACTTTCACCTATTCCCAAATTTGACTCAATCTCACAAATAAAGGCCGGTATACCTATTTTATCAAGTTCGTCTATTCGTGAAATAGTGCTTAAACTGAACAATTCTTTTTGTTTCAGCCTATTTAATGCAGTCTTCACAGTCTCTTTTGGAATAAATGCCTTGTCCTGGCCAAATGTATAATGTTTAAGGCAAGAGTGTATCATATCGACTCAGGGTTACCTTTCTTCCGTTGACCTTGCGAGTTAGGTCTCGGGCCAAGTGCCATGCCCAATTGGATTGTTGATTGTTGATTTATCATTGCTCTGTTGTTCTATTCTCATGCCTTCTCCATTTAGAACTTACGAATCAACGGTTCTAAACCTCTGAACCTTTAAACCCTGAACCACTGAACGGTTACAACATAGTATATGCTTCTAATTTTGTCATTCAAATATGGGATAAAACTTCAAACCACCCTCCGGCACCACGAATAAGTCTGCCTTCCAGATCAGTTTTAAATTCCGAGTCTAACACTAGAATTAACTCGACTACTTCCCAAACCTGTCATATAATATCTTTCACATTGTCAGGCGACCTCCCCTACCCTTACAGATACATTTTATTGACGTGAATGCGTATGCAACTTGTAATAAACACGCCAGGCACCTTTATCACCCAAAAAGATGGATATTTTCGGCTGAAGCAAAAAGAAAAACAGTTCGACATTTCTCCCCTAAAGCCTATGTTTACCACTTGTAAAAAGAATATCTTATAATATCAACAACTTATATGAAGCAAATGTTAAATTACGCCGAAGAAAATTTATCTTAATATTATCAAATAGTTACGCTTAGCTGTAAAAATTCAAGTAGTTGATTTTACACGGAATTATTTATTTTCACTAAATTCTTCGGCGTAATTCAACATAGATATCACGCAACATATTGATATTATTAATAATCATTCTTGTAGGTGGTAAACATGGGCTAGGTCGAAAGCATCATCATCTCCAACCAGGCCATGATCTCAAGCCAGGACGTGATCCTGGCCCTTGAGCACAACATTGATATCATCTTCCTGGATACCTACGCGGCTACTTATTATGGTAAGCGTTCACGCCCATATTGTCATTTCGACCGAATTGTCATTTCGACCGAATTGTCATTTCGACCGAATTGTCATTTCGACCGAATTGTCATTTCGACCGAAGGGAGAAATCTTAAATGCC
>QNAY01000068.1 GCA_003645605.1 Thermodesulfobacteriota bacterium | reverse complement strand
GTAATAAGTGTCTTGACTATACTACACTCATCGGGAGCAATCTAGTGCCTGAACGAAAACCCCTCTTTTTGTCATTTCGACCGTAGGGAGAAATCTTTAATGCCTGTATTTTCAGTACGATAAAATTTCTCGCTTTGCTCGAAATGACAGTTTTGGTTAGTTTTCGTTCAGACACAATCTATGCTTTTCCACAAAGCGGGACGGCTTTTTTGTGGCCATGAAGGAGACGAGGCCTATGAAGATTGAGTCATATCGATTTGGTGAAATCGTAATTGATGGAATACGTTATACAAAAGATCTGAAAATTATTAAAGGAAAGGCCTTTGACAACTGGTGGAGATCACAGGGACATACCCTTCAACTCGCTGACATCCTGGATGTTGTGGCTGCAAAACCCGGTACCCTGATAGTCGGAACAGGTGCCTACGGCAGAATGGTTCTAAGTTCCGGGCTTTCGGAGGAACTCGAGTCCAAGGGCATCCGCATAGAGGCCCTTCCCACTGAACCGGCCATACAAAGGTTCAATGAACTGGCATCGCAATTTGGACACGAGGCTGTTGCCCTTGCAGTTCACCTTACATGCTAAAAAGGGGCATGGATTTGGACACCCTTGCACGCCGATCTACTCCTGATTCTCCCCTTCCGGGTATTTTAATTGCCGGCACACACAGCGGCTGTGGGAAAACAACAGTGACCCTTGCCATAATGGCAGCACTAAAAAAAAGGGGCCTTAAGGTAGCTCCTTTTAAGGTTGGCCCTGACTTTATTGACCCCGGACACCACGCCTCAGTGTGCGGATGCCCTTCTCACAACCTGGACGGGTGGATTTTAAATAAATCTTCAGTGCAGAAGTTATACTCGCAGTATTGTACCGGGGCGGATGTTTCAGTTATTGAGGGGGTAATGGGCCTATTTGATGGTGCCGGAGGAACTTCTGAATCAGGTTCTACTGCAGAAATCGCAAAGTGGTTGGATCTGCCTATTCTATTGATAGTGGATGTCATTGGTATGGCAAGGAGTGTGGCCGCACTGGTTAAGGGCTATCTTGGATTCGATAGCGGCATACGCTTTGCCGGAGTAGTCCTCAATAAAACGGGAAGTAAAAGGCATGCCGCGCTTTTGAAAGAGGCACTGTCTCCTATGGGACTGTCATGGACCGGCACTCTGTTTCGTAATCAGGATATGGATCTTCCATCAAGGCATCTGGGACTCATAACTGCGGAAGAAGGCGGTCTTGAAGCAGAGCAAGCAGACCTCTTCAGTATCTGGTTTGAAAAAGGCTGCGATTTAAATTCATTGCTAAAAACAATCCGGCAAAACAAGAAAGACATACGTCCGGCTGATCAAACCGAAACAAAAAAAGACCCCGGCATTTCCCCCTCGCGTCCGGTACGTATTGCAGTTGCCAAGGATGAGGCCTTTTGTTTCTATTATCAGGCGAATCTTGACATCCTTGAAAAATTCGGTGCGGAAATCGTATTTTTCTCGCCCCTTAGAGATCATTCCCTGCCTTCTGGAGTACAGGGGCTTTATCTTGGAGGCGGATACCCCGAACTGCACGCCGAAACACTTTCAAGAAACAGGGACCTTCGAGAGGAAATACTGACCAAGGCCCAGGAAAATCTACCTATCTATGCAGAATGCGGGGGCTTTCTGTACCTGTGCCGGGGCCTGGTTCAAAAAGAAGAGCCGAGGCAGGAATATCCCTGGATCGGCCTGTTCCCTTTTATGGTAAATATACAGAAAAGGCGCTATGCTCTTGGCTACAGAGAAATCATTCTAAAAAAGGATACTATACTCGGCCCGGCAGGCACAAAAATTAGAGGACACGAATTCCATTATTCCAATTTAGTTGAGCCAATTTCTCAGGATAAATCCATACTTTCTGTTTACGAGGTCAGGAATGCCGGCAACAGCCTTCTTGCCCCTGAAGGTTACGCATGGAACAACACGCTTGCCAGCTATATACATCTACATTTTGGAAGTTGCCCCGATGCTGCCAAGAACTTCGTAGCCGAAGCGCGATGGCATTTTGTTCGTAACCGTTCAGGGTTCGCCGAAAATCCGAACCGTTGATTCGTGAGTTCTCAGCCCACAATCTTCTTGCAAAAAACCCTTTATTTGGCTAAGAATTCCGTAATTCAACATTCAACATTTATTGTATTGTGCGCCGCTGATTGGATTGTTTCAGCGGAATCATAAATTAAAATAGGAGATTTTTGACTATGCCCACAGGTCTGCGCTGGAAATTTATCTTGATGGCGGCACTTATTGCCTTGTCTGTGATTTTTGTACTGCCCTCTTTCTATAAAGGTACGCCTGACTGGTTCAAAAAGCATATCTACAGCGAGGGCCTGAAGCTTGGTCTGGATCTCCAGGGGGGAATGCATCTCATCCTCAAGGTAGACGTGGACCAGGCAGTTAAAAACGCTGCAGATCTTGCCGCTACGGACCTTAAGGAGTCCCTGGGGCGCAGACAGATAACATTGGTGCGCCGCCCGAGTCCGAACCCTGACGAAATACTGTTCTTTCTTCCCAACAAGGACGCAGTGGGAAGGGTAAAGGCCGTTCTGGAAGATGAATTCCCCAGCCTCGAACTCGTAAAGGTAAAAGAAGAGGGGAAATTCCCCAGCCTGGTATTAAGACTCTCCCCGGAAGAAGAAAAATTCATAAGAGAAAATGCGGTTGATCAGTCCCTGGAGATCATTCGTAACCGGATAGACCAGTTTGGTGTTACAGAACCGGTAATCGTCCGTCAAGGCGAGGAAGAAATAGTAGTCCAGCTTCCGGGGATCCAGGATCCTGAACGGGCCCTCAAGCTCATAGGGCAGACCGCGCAACTGGAGTTCAAGCTGGTGGATGACGAGTCCGGAGTGGATCTTGGAAGACTTATCCGCCAAGCTGTAGATAGCGGCCGCCTTCCGGCCGGCTATAACATTAAGGCCCTTAACTCGGTCCTGAAGGGCCAAATACCCAGAGACGACTCCATCTGCTTCCTTAAGGATGTCGATGATCGCACAGGCAAAATCAAAAAGACGCCGATTCTTCTCAAAGACAAAACGCTTATGACAGGGGATACTGTAAAGACCGCCCACGTCCGAATCGGCGGTAATTACAACGAGCCCTATGTCGCCCTTGAATTTACAGATCGGGGGGCAGGACTCTTTGAGAAAATCACCGGTGATAATGTGGGCAAGCGTCTTGCCATTGTCCTGGATGGAGTGGCCCGCTCCGCACCGGTAATAAGGGAACGTATAGGAGGAGGGCATGCCCAGATCACCGGCTCATTTACTACTGAAGAGGCATCCGACCTTGCCATTGTGCTGAGAGCCGGGGCACTGCCCGCGCCGATCAGCATTATTCAAAACGTCACGGTAGGTCCGTCGCTCGGCCATGATTCCATACAGCACGGCCTGTATTCGGGCCTGCTCGGAGCGGCCCTTGTAGTTGTCTTTATGGTCATATATTACACGTTTTCAGGTTTCATAGCGAACATAGCCATGGTCCTGAACCTGCTCTTTCTTATGGCTGTTCTAGCACTTTTCCAGGCCACACTGACCCTTCCAGGCATAGCCGGCATCATACTCATCATTGGTATGGGTGTTGACTCCAACGTGCTGATTTTTGAGCGCATGCGGGAGGAAAGGGCCCTTGGAAAACCCCTTAAGGCATTTATTGACGGGGGTTATGACAAAGCCTTCTGGACCATCGTAGACGCCCATGTTACCACTCTTATAACCGCCATAGCCCTGTTCCTCTTCGGAACCGGCCCAATCAAGGGCTTTGCCGTCACCCTGTCCGCCGGTATTGTCATCAACCTCTTTACTGCCATCTTTGGAACCAGGATGGTATATGACGGGCTGCTGGCCAAGCATGCCCTGACCAACCTGAGATTCCTCCAGTTAATCAAAAAAACCAGCCTGGACTTCATAGGACGCAGAAATTTCGCCTTCGCACTGTCAGTGGTCCTGGTAACTATAGGTCTCGCAGGCTTCATACAGGTCGTAAGAGGGGCAGCCAACCTCGGCGTAGACTTTTCCGGTGGAACCATGGTCCAGTACCGCGCAGACAAGCCCTTTACCCTGAACAATGTAAGAAAGGCCCTGACAAAAACAGGCATCGAGGGCTACTCCCTTCAGGAAGTGCCGGGGGAGCACGTCTTAATCGTACGCGTCAAAAAATTAGTGGCTACTGTGGGAGACATAGAGACCAGTATAACCAACAGCTTAAAAGAAAGCCTTCCTGAGACCCGCTTTGTAATAGAAAGCAAGGCCGAGATCGGTTCAACCGTGAGCAAAGAGCTGAGGCGTAAGGCACTGATAGCAATATGCATATCATTTGCGGGCATAATCTGTTACCTGGCCTTTAGATTCAATTTGAGCTTTGGAATAGCAGCTACCGCCGCCACCTTCCATGACGTGCTGGTAGTACTTGGCATTTTATTTATCCTGGACAAGGAAATAACTCTCCTGACAATAACCGCCCTACTGACACTTGGCGGCTACTCCCTCACTGATACAGTAGTAGTCTTTGATAGAATCAGAGAAAATATCAAACGTTACAAAAAATTGCCTTTTGCAGAAATCATAAATCGAAGCATCAACGAGATGCTGAGCAGGACAATTATTACGTCTATGACCACAATGATGGTGGTCTTGTGCATCTTTTTCTTTGGCGGTGTGGTAATACATGACTTTGCCTTTACTCTGCTATTGGGGGTGCTGGTTGGGACCTATTCCTCAGTATTCGTAGCCAGCCCTGTAGTGTACTTATGGCACAAGGGGAAAATCCCTAAATAAAATTGATAATTGATAATTGATAAATTGGAAATAGGACGTAGATCAAAAATAGAAAATGTTACAGACAGACGGGCCGCTTGCAAAATTCAGGATTTTGTTCGAGGGCAAGGCGCGAGAACACAGGCATCGGGTCATTATTCTCGGAACGGCAGTAAAGACCAAAGATGGAATTTTGCAAATGGTTCTGAAGGGTAATGGCCAAAATGAAGAGGCTCGCCTAATTATGAAATCGCTCACATTTAACCCTACTACCCAATTCTTTATTATTTATTATTTGTTCTTTATCTTTCAATTTTCAATTTTCAATTTTAATTGGTTTCCCCATGGATCAACTAATCATTGAAGGCAGGCACCAGCTCAAGGGGATCGTCAGAATTAGCGGGGCCAAAAACGCGGCCCTGCCCATTCTTGCGGCAACGCTCCTCACCGGCGGCACCTTCAGGCTGCAGAATATCCCCAAGCTGGTTGATATAAGGACCTTTACTGATCTCCTGACTGACCTGGGCGTTACGGTAGATTACAGCGCAAATAATGACTCTGATGTCTTAAACATAGACTCCTCAGGACTCTCTGACCACGAGGCCCCTTACGACCTGGTGCGCAAGATGCGGGCTTCAATTCTGGTGCTTGGACCTCTTGTGTCCCGCATTGGAAAGGCCCGTGTCTCCCTTCCCGGCGGCTGTGCCATCGGCGCCCGTCCCATAAATCTTCACTTAAAGGGCCTTGAGCTCATGGGGGCCAAGCTCCGGCTCAAAGAAGGCTATATAGAGGCAAAGGCAGGGAGACTGAATGGAGCGCATATCTACTTTGACACACCATCTGTGACAGGCACGGAAAACCTGATGATGGCAGCGGTCCTTGCCAAGGGGACAACTATACTGGGAAATGCTGCAAGGGAACCGGAGGTAATTGCCCTGGGGCAGATGCTTAACCAAATGGGGGCAAAAATCAAAGGCCTTGGTTCAAATACCATCAAGATAGAAGGCGTCAGGAAACTAAAACCGGTTGACTGGAAAATAATCCCGGATCGCATAGAGGCCGGCACGTACATGATGGCTGTGGGAGCAGTTGGCGGAGAGCTGATAATTGAAAACGTTTTGGCAGATCATCTGGAGGCGGTAATATCCAAACTCAGGAGCACCGGGCTTCAGATTGAAGGAGATAATGCCCGTATTTCCGTCAGGAAAAAAGGCGCTCTGCACAGCGTAGATGTTACGACTCTGCCATATCCCGGTTTCCCGACTGATCTGCAGGCCCAGATCATGGTGCTGATGGCCCTGTCCGGTGGCCTCAGTGTAATCACTGAAACCATATTTGAAAACCGTTTCATGCACGTTGCCGAGTTAAGACGGCTTGGAGCTGACATAAAGGTTGAAGGCAGGAGCGCCATCATCAAAGGTGTAAAAAGATTAATCAGCGCCCCTGTAATGGCCACTGATCTCAGGGCCAGTGCCTCTCTGGTGCTGGCCGGACTTGCAGCCAAGGGGACTACAACAATATCCAGAGTTTACCACCTTGATCGCGGATATGAACACCTGGAGCAGAAGCTTGCAGCAGTAGGGGCCAAAATCAAAAGAAAAAAGTAAGCGTTTACATGGCACCGCATCTGCTTTGTTGCCGGGCACTTGAAGTACAGGAAGTACGTCTGCGTACCCGTCGCCTCGCATCTGCAGCACCCTGTAAACGCTTACAGTTCGATGGATTACGTTTACATGGCACCGCATCTGCTTTGTTGTCGGGCACCTGAAGTACAGGAAGTACGTCTGCGTACCCGTCGCCTCGCATCTGCAGCACCCTGTAAACGCTTACAGTTCGATGGGTTGCGGTAAAACGGGCGTTGTAATCCCGTGAACGGTTACAGAAAAAAGGCCTAACTGATCCGGTGAAAAAAGAAAAAAATACCCTGGTTGACCGATACGGCAGGCGGTTGACCTATCTCAGGATTTCAGTAACAGACAGATGTAATCTTCGATGTCAGTACTGCATGCCTCAGATTAACTTTTCCTGGTTGCCTCATGATTCAATCCTCACCTATGAAGAAATTCTTAAAATTTGCCGCACCCT